>NZ_JASCPA010000067.1:0-22995 GCF_029959715.1 Pseudomonas sp. PS02288
CGCCGCGCAACCCCCCATTGGGCGCGGGGGGGGGGGGCGGGGGGGGGGGGGGTGCCCCCCCCCCGCTTCCAAGCCTTCATGCAACTGCCCCGGGACCTATGCGACAATATGCACAAATCTGGCATGACCCCCCGCATTTGTTGCCCCACAGCTCGGCCATAGCGTGCAGGTGCTGCTCACGATCTGTGCCCGCTGTCGTCTATCGACCGACTCCAGCAACTCTCAAGTTACTGATAGGTAAACCTCTTGATCTCCACCGCAAACATCACCATGCAGTTCGGCGCCAAGCCGCTGTTCGAAAACGTGTCCGTCAAGTTCAACAACGGCAACCGCTACGGCCTGATCGGTGCCAACGGCTGTGGCAAGTCGACCTTCATGAAGATCCTCGGTGGTGACTTGGAGCCGTCCGGTGGGCAGGTGATGCTCGAGCCGAACGTGCGCCTCGGCAAACTGCGCCAGGATCAGTTCGCCTACGAAGAATTCAACGTGATCGACACCGTGATCATGGGTCACGAAGAGCTGTGGAAGGTCAAGGCCGAGCGCGACCGCATCTACTCGCTGCCGGAAATGAGCGAAGAAGACGGCATGAAGGTGGGCGAGCTCGAAGGCGAGTTCGCCGAGATGGACGGCTACACCGCCGAGTCCCGCGCGGGCGAGCTGTTGCTCGGCCTGGGCATTCCCCTGGAACAGCACTTCGGCCCGATGAGCGAAGTCGCCCCTGGCTGGAAGCTGCGCGTGCTGCTGGCCCAGGCGCTCTTCGCCGACCCGGACGTGCTGCTGCTCGACGAGCCGACCAACCACCTGGACATCAACACTATCCGCTGGCTGGAAAACATCCTCACGGCGCGTAACAGCACCATGATCATCATTTCCCACGACCGTCACTTCCTCAACGCGGTCTGCACCCACATGGCCGACCTGGATTACGGCGAGCTGCGCCTGTTCCCGGGCAACTACGATGAATACATGATGGCCTCCACCCAGGCCCGCGAGCAGCTGCTGGCCGACAACGCCAAGAAGAAGGCGCAGATCGCCGAGTTGCAGACCTTCGTCAGCCGCTTCTCGGCCAACGCCTCCAAGGCCAAGCAGGCCACCAGTCGCGCCAAGCAGATCGACAAGATCCAATTGGCCGAGGTCAAGCCGTCGAGCCGCGTCAGCCCGTTCATCCGCTTCGACCAGACCAAGAAATTGCACCGCCAGGCGGTGACCCTCGAGAAGCTGTCGAAGGCCTTCGACGACAAGGTGCTGTTCAAGAACTTCGGTTTCACCATCGAAGCCGGCGAGCGCGTGGCCATCATCGGCCCCAACGGCATCGGCAAGACCACCCTGCTGCGTACCCTGGTTGGCGAGATGGCCCCGGACGCCGGCAGCGTGAAATGGACCGACAGCGCAGAGGTGGGCTACTACGCCCAGGATCACGCCCACGACTTCGAAGCCGACGAGACCCTGTTCGAGTGGATGGGGCAGTGGACCAGCGGCGAGCAGAACATCCGTGCCGCCCTGGGCCGCATGCTGTTCTCCTCCGATGAGATCCAGAAGTCGGTGAAGGTGCTCTCCGGCGGGGAGCAGGGCCGCATGCTGTTCGGCAAGCTGGCCTGCCAGAAGCCCAACGTGCTGGTGATGGACGAACCGACCAACCACCTGGACATGGAGTCCATCGAGGCGCTCAACCTGGCGCTGGAGAACTACCCGGGTACGCTGATCTTCGTCAGCCACGACCGCGAGTTCGTTAGCTCCCTCGCCACGCGCATTATCGAGCTCTCGGACAATGGCGTGACCGACTTCTCCGGCAGCTACGACGACTACCTGCGCAGCCAGGGCGTGATCATCTGACGCCCCGCCGCTTCATGAAAAGCCCCGCCGATGCGGGGCTTTTTCGTTGCGGCGCGCTGCGGTCCGCCCACCTGCGGCGATAGCGATCAACAGCGGTGATTGGTCTTTCGGCGGCCGCTCGTACAAGCTCGCAAGCCAAGCGCCTGAAAGACGCTCGCTATCACCGTACTAGAGACGCTGTATTAGATCGCCCCCGTAGCGGCGGCTAGTCTTGCCTCGTACGGAACGACCGGCCGTTGCCACCGGATGAGCGTCGAGGAATGGACCCCGAGCCCGTTCTGGGCCTCCCGGGGTCGCCGCTTCGTCGAGCCATTGCGGCGATAGACCGATCGCTTACCCACACGCTGATTTCACTCATCGCTGCCCGGCATCCGGGGCCGGATGGAAAGCGGGATGAGTACCACCGAGGAATCACCCATGACAACCGAATCGAAATGCCCGTTCAACCATGCGGCGGGCGGTGGCACCACGAACCGCGACTGGTGGCCGAACCAGTTGAACCTGAAGATTCTTCACCAGCATTCGTCGCTGTCCGATCCGATGGGTGAGGATTTCGACTACGCCACAGCGTTCAGGAGCCTCGACTTCGAGGCGGTGAAGGCCGACCTGCGGGCGCTGATGACCGACTCGCAGGACTGGTGGCCAGCGGACTTCGGCCACTACGGCCCGTTGTTCATCCGCATGGCCTGGCACAGCGCCGGCACCTACCGCACGGGCGATGGTCGCGGCGGCGCCGGTGCCGGCCAGCAGCGTTTCGCACCCCTCAACAGCTGGCCGGACAACGTCAGCCTGGACAAGGCCCGGCGGCTGATCTGGCCGGTGAAGCAGAAGTACGGGCGCAACATTTCCTGGGCCGACCTGATCGTCCTTACCGGCAACGTCGCCCTGGAGTCCATGGGCTTCAAGACCTTCGGCTACTCCGGCGGCCGCGCGGACGTCTGGGAGCCGGACGAAGACGTGTACTGGGGCACGGAGACCACCTGGCTGGGCGGCGACAACCGCTACGGCAAGGGCGCCAAGGACATGCAGCCGCCGGGCGAGGGCGATCTGGTCGCAGAGCCGGAAAAGCACGGCGAGGAAGAAAGCCGCACCAACCAGGGCGAGCGCCATCTGGAAAACCCGCTCGCCGCCGTGCAGATGGGCCTGATCTACGTGAACCCGGAAGGTCCCGAAGGCAACCCCGACCCGGTCGCTTCGGCGAAGGACATTCGCGAAACCTTCGGTCGCATGGCGATGAACGACGAGGAAACCGTAGCGCTCATCGCCGGCGGCCACGCCTTCGGCAAGACCCACGGCGCCGGCCCTGCGGACAACGTCGGCGCCGAGCCCGAGGCGGCCGACCTGGAAGAACAGGGCCTGGGCTGGAAAAGCACCTTCGGAACCGGCAAGGGTGGCGACACCATCACCAGCGGCCTGGAAGTCACCTGGACCTCGACGCCCACCCGCTGGAGCAACGAGTACCTGGAAAACCTCTTTGGCTTCGACTGGGAACTGACCAGGAGCCCGGCCGGCGCCCATCAATGGCAGCCGACGAACGGCGCGGGTGCCGGCAAGATTCCCGATGCCCACGATCCGAGCAAGCGCCGCGCGCCGAGCATGCTGACCTCCGACCTGGCGCTGCGCTTCGACCCGGCCTACGAGAAGATTGCCCGACGCTTCCTGGAAAACCCGGATCAGCTCAGCGATGCCTTCGCCCGCGCCTGGTTCAAGCTGACTCACCGCGACATGGGCCCGCTGGCGCGCTATCTCGGGCCGGAGATGCCCACCGAGGAACTGCTCTGGCAGGACCCGATTCCGGCCCTCGATCACCCCCTGGTGGACCAAGCCGACATCGATGCCTTGAAAGCCCGGATCCTCGCCTCCGGATTGACGGTGTCGCAGCTGGTTTCCACCGCCTGGGCGGCGGCGTCCACCTTCCGCGGGTCCGACAAGCGCGGCGGTGCCAACGGCGGACGCCTGCGCCTGGCTCCGCAGAAGTTCTGGCAGGCCAACCAGCCCGAGCAACTGGCGAAGGTGCTGTCCACCCTCGAGGGTATCCAGCAGGCGTTCAATGCCGCGCAGTCCGGCGGCAAGAAGGTGTCCCTCGCCGACCTGATCGTGCTGGCGGGCGGCGTCGGTGTCGAGCAGGCGGCGAAGAACGCCGGTCATGCGGTAACAGTGCCGTTCACGCCGGGGCGGATGGATGCCTCGCAGGAGCAGACCGACGTCGAGTCGTTCGGCTTCCTCGAGCCGATCGCCGATGGCTTCCGCAACTACCTCAAGGGCCATTACAAGGTGTCGGCCGAGGCGCTGCTGGTGGACAAGGCGCAACTGCTGACGCTCACCGGGCCGGAAATGACGGTACTGGTCGGCGGTCTTCGCGTGCTGAACACCAACGTCGGGCAGACCGCCCACGGCGTGTTCACCCAGCGCCCGGAGACCCTGAGCAACGACTTCTTCACCCATCTGCTGGACATGGGCGTGGAATGGCGCGCGCTGTCACCCGCGAAATTCCTGTTCGAAGGCCGCGATCGCAAGACCGGCGCGGTCAAGTGGACCGGCAGCCGTGTCGATCTGGTGTTCGGCTCGCACGCGCAGCTGCGCGCCATCGCGGAGGTCTACGCCAGCGCCGACGCGCAGGAGAAATTCGTCCGGGATTTCGTCGCGGCCTGGACCAAGGTGATGAACCTCGACCGTTTCGACCTGGCCTGAGCTGGCGTTCGGCTGTAGCGAGCCCCGGCCTGAGCGATCAGGTCGGGGCTTCTCTTTGCGGGCTTCAGCGCAGGTGGGCGAGTTGTGAACCGGGCGATTCCAGTTCGCGATCCTTTCCAGCCGAGGGGCGGATCGTTCTGCCGGCGGGTTTTGCGTTCAGTGGTGCGCGAGGTTTTGCCTAACCCACTGCCCGGCGGTGGTCACCGGAATCGACTGTCGCGCGTTGAACGTGTCCGCCTTGGGCCATGCCACGCCTCTGCCTTGGGCGAATACGGCGCGGTACTTCTTGATGGGATGCGTCGGGTCTTTCTCCAGTTCCTGGAGCAGGTACGGAACGGTCCAGACGTTACGCTTGAACGGCCGGCCCAGCGCACGCTCGAGAAGGCTCGCGACCTCGCCGTACGTCACGGTATCTCCCGCGAGGTAGAGGATCTCGTTACGCCAGCGAGGTTCGTAGAACACGATTTCCGCAGTCAGTACGCCGATGTCGTCCGGAGTGGTGAGCGTCACGCTGTTATCGAGGCTGCCCAGGGCGTTCAGGGTATCGTTTTCGAAGTCGACCACCCCGAACATGGGCTCGAAAAGGAAGCTGGTGAACATGCCGGTCGAGATGATCACCCATTCGGTTTTGTCCTGGGCGCGAAGCAACTCGCGCACATCGAGCTGGGCATCGAACAGATCCTGCGGACTACCGCGGCCGATCACGTCGTAGTCGACGCCGAACTGCCAGGGGAAGTAGCGCTTCACGCCCGACCTGAGGGCCGCCGTCGCCAGCTTCATGGGCGTTTCCGCACCCGCGACCATGCCTGCGCAGCCTATTACCGTGTCGAACCGCGCGAACACTTCGGCAAGCTGATCGATCGAATCATTCACCAGGTCCGCGACGACCATCTGGATGCCGAGGCCTCGAAGCTCGTCGATTTCCGCCTTCTTCGCAGGCGCCTGGGTGTTGATGGTCGAGTCCCGGAGCAGGACGCTGATTCGGCCGCCGGGCGCGCGTTTCGCGACTCGCGCCAGGTTGCGCAATACCGGAAGGCCAAGTTCGCCCGCGCCCAGGACGAGAATCGATTGAGGGGAGAGCGGGGTCGCTTCGGTCATGATTAATCCTGATCAAGTTGCCTATAACATGGGCAAATGCTTTCACGATCCGTCGGCGCCCGTAAGAAGGCACACGTGTGATACCAGGGGGAAAAATGGCTGATCGGGAAACGCTGAACCGGGCAGAGATCGTCTGCCAGGCGCTTAGCGAGGATGATGATGGCGTCAGGCGAGAGGTCCTCGCCCACGCCGGTAGCCGCTGGTCGCTGGGCATCCTGCATGCCCTGGGGGTGTATGGAAAGATGCGCCATGCCGAGATAAAAAGGCAGATGACGGGCGTGACTCAGCGAATGCTGACGAAGACCCTGCGTTCGATGGAGAGAGACGGCCTTCTGACGCGACAGGAGTTCAGCGAGATTCCCCCACGCGTCGAATACCAGCTGACAGCGCTGGGGAGGGGGCTGTTGATCCGCATGTCGCCGATTTGGGCCTGGGTCGTCGAGAACGTCGAGGACGTGCGCAAGGCGCGTCGTCGTTTCGATAGCCAGGAGGGCAAAAGGCCGTCGTGGCAGACACCCACGCCGCTCCCGGTGGATCAGGAATCGTCCGGGTAATCGTCGCGCGAGGACCTTGGCCGTGCATACCGGCGAGGTAAGCCGCACGCACGGCGCCGCCCGTTCACCACCACGGGAGCCGGATCTGCATCGCCCGAGCGTAAGCCCGTTGGCCACCGATCTCAGGTGGCAACGCAACGGGGCGACATCGGAAGACGGCGGTCAGAAGGACGAAAGGGCGCCGGCAGAACTGAGTCGGGTCATCGCCAGTTCCGCGCGGATTTCATCGACGACCTGCTGTGCGCCCGAAGGGGTGTCCAGTTTGAAGAGCGGAATCCCGGTTACCACCAGATGCGTCATGTCGTCGGTAGCGTCGTAAATCCTCACGCTGAAGCTGTCGCGTTCCAGCGTGCACTTGCAATTAAGGGGGGTGAACGACGATTCGATCAAGGTTCTCGCGGCCTCGAACCGTGTGGGCATGGATCAACTCCGACAACGCAACGGGAAAGCGCCCAGGCGCTTCGTTCAAGTCGGCATCATAAAGGCAAAAAGTGCGTTCACCCAATGGGCTTGTCCTGCGATTTCCGCTCGCCCAGTGACTGTTCGAGTGTGTCGCGTTCGCGGCGCAAGTCTGCCAGCACGGTTTCCAGCAGGCTGATGTTGCGGAACTGCTGCACGGTGAGCGTCCGGCTCAGCAATCGGTTATTGCCCAAGATCGGCGCGATGATCTCGATATGGTCATTGTCTCGTTGATCGATGAACAGATCGGGGTTACGCAGGCTGAAACTGCTGTAGGGCATGGGGCGCTCGGTATATCTAGTTTTGTAGGACGGTCGACACTGTACAAAATTGATGGGCGCAGGGCGAATGGGTTCTGTCCATTCGTCGAGTGGCAGGTGTCGAAACACTCGAGGCGGCCTGCCAGCCGCTCTATGGCAAGGGTTTGACCCGCTGGTCAGGCGTTCGGCGCGGTAGTCGGTAGTGCGCTATACCAGTCACTAGCGCTTGCGGTCCGGTTGGAGGCGCTGCACCCACTACCGTCGAATGTCTTCGGGGGAGATGCCATGAACTGCCTGATCTGCAATGCCGACGCCCATGAGTTCCACAACGGATTCGACGGGATCGAATGCGAATGCCATCACTGCGGGCATTACGCCATCACCGATGCGCTGCTGAAAATGCGCCACGGACGTCACTTCGACGTGTTCGATACACGCGTGCTGCTTGCCGTGCTGCGCGGCGAGCATCCCCACGCCGTGCCCGTCATCACCGAGGCGAACGTCTACTGGCAACGCCTGCTGGCCTGAGCAGCACGGGGCGTCGGAACCGTCGGTTGTTCCCGAAGGTCTTTTCCCCAACGGGCAGCGATTGCCCGAATCACCGCGGAGTCGTCCGCGTCTGACCGAGGGGAACAGCCGATATGGATATTTTCGAAGCACTGCGCCAGAGCCACGACCGCCAGCGTGAATTCGCCACGGCGGTGATCGCCACGCACGGCGACACGCCCGATCGCGCCGAAACCTATCAACAACTGAAAAGCGAGCTGGTGGCCCATGAGCGCGCCGAGGAGCGGCATTTCTACATTCCGCTGATGGAGTACGACAATGGCGTGGACCTGTCCCGGCACGCGATTTCCGAGCACCACGAGATGGACGAGATGATGGAAGAGCTCGAGGCCACCGATCCCTCGAGCCCGGCCTGGCTGCCGCTCGCCAAGAAGCTCAAGGAAAAGGTTTTCCATCACCTCGAAGAGGAAGAGCACAAGTTCTTCCAGATGGCGGGCAAGCTGCTTTCCGAGCAGCAGAAGACCTCGTTGACCAAACCGTACTTCGAGGATTACGAGGCCAGCCTGGCCGAGGAGGCCTGATCCATGCGGCGATCAGGTTCGACCGCCGCGAACGTTGCCTGACCAACGACCTCGAATCCCGAAGATACCCATCACGCAGCGAGGTAACCATGAACGACAACGAACTGGATCACAGCCAATCGAAAACCCCCTATGACGAGCCGGATGTGACCATGGTCGACGGTGGCGATAAGGAAACCGGCGAAGACCCGGATTTCGACGATGTCGAATCCGACTCCGCCGGTACCTACGACAGGGAAGGGTGAGCCCCCACGAGGCGAACGAAAAAGCCCGGCCGATGCCGGGCTTTTTCGTGCGCAGCGGCGGGTTCCGCCTGATTTGTTTACGTGCGAAAAGTTGACAGATCGACGCTGCGTGCCGCGCTGCCTAAGGTTTGGCAAACGAACCAAGCCGAAAATGGAGCACGAAGATGCTGTCGATCGAACTGATGCTGGAAAACCTCGAGGCCAGCCTGGCTGTGCTGGCGTTCATGGGCGCCCTGGCCTGGCTGGCCTACGCGCCGAGCGGGTCGCGCTCCCTGCGCGGCTGATTCAGCGGTACAGCCAGCGCTCCAAGTCATCCAGGTTGGCCACCACGATCTGCTGCGCCGCTGCTTTGGCCTGAACCTTCGTGGGGTCGATCTGGTAGCGCTGCAGCACGTACTGCACCAGCGCGCCACGGCTGGGAACGGCCAGTCGGCCGTCCTGCATGCCGTAGTCGGCTTCGATGATCGCCTTCTGTTCCGCGGACAGCCGCGGGTCGGCGGTGAGGATCACGTCCAGCTCGGTATTCCAGCCTTCGTCCTGTTCGCGACCGTGCTCCGAGGGGGCGAAATGTTCCGGCTCGCCACGGAAACGGCTGAGCACGAAATCCCGGTAATCGCGGTTCTTCTCGCAATAGGCACGCACGTGCCAGCGCATGCCGGTGTAGACCAGCGTGTGCGGGCTGATCACGCGGAACTCCGGCTCGGGCGTGCTCAGCGAGACGTACTCGGTCTCCAGGCGCAGCCCCTCGCGGCAGGCCTGCAGGATCGGTCGCAGGACTTCCGGGCGGATGCTCCGATCCGGCACCTGCAGCACTTCGGTATGGGCGTAGGCGAGGGCCAGGCCCTCGATGTGGGGTGCCCGTTCGCGGTTGCGATCGAGCAGGTGCAGGTAAGCGCTGGCGCTACCGTCGATGAACAGCGGGGCGAAGCCGGGCGCCGGTTTGTAGCCCTTCAGGCGCTTGTCGTAGACGAGGTTTTCCGGGGCGTGCTCGCCGAGGTAGGCGTTGATGTCCTTCGACGCCTGCTGGCGGCTGATTCCGAAGCTCTGCATCAGGTGCCCGGTGGTGAGCCGGCCTTCCCACCAGGCGACGGTTTCGATCAGCCGGTAGCGCTGCGCCAGGTCCCAGCGGACTTGTTCGATGGATCGCTTCATACACCTCCCATCCGTGCGAAAACTTTACACGCTACCGACCAGCCAATGGACGTGTCGCCTGAAGCTACATATCTTGTCCCGGTCGATCAAGCGGCGTGACCGCCGCAGTGAGGAGAAGCAACGATGCAAGCGAACCTGATCTGGGCCTTAGTCGGCGCGGCCGTCCTGTTGATAGCCGGGCTGGCGGCGGCGTTGGCGATCGTCGGCGGACGTCTGCGCGGGCTGACCGCGCAGCTGGCGGAGGGGCGCCGGCAGCTGGATGCGCAACAGAGCATGGATACCCAGCGCATGCTGGAAAGCATGGAGCTGCAATCGGCGGTGCGCGCGGAAAAGGCCCATGTCGAGCAGTTGCAGCGCCAGTTGGCGTTCTCCCGCGAGGAAACCGAGGGCCTGCGCAGCCGCCAGTTGCTGGAACAGCGCCGCCAGGAAGAACATGCCGGCCAGGCGGAAGCGGCCAAGGCACAGAGCCAGCAGCTCGGCCTGCAGCTCGATGAACTGCGCCAGACTCATGCGCGCCTGGAACTGGCCAACCAGAACCTGCAGGAGCGCTTCGCCACGCTCAGCCGCGAGCACGCCACGCTGGCCTCGACCCTGGAGCAGAAACAGCAGCATTTCAGCGAGCAGCAGCAGTTGCTCAAGGACAGCCGCGAGCAGCTCAAGCTGGAGTTCGAGCAGCTTGCCGGGCAGATCTTCGAGGCCAAGGGCCAGGCCTTCGCGCAGACCAGCCAGCAATCGCTGGATGCGCTGCTCAAACCGTTCCGTGAGCAGATCGAAGGCTTCCGCGCCAAGGTCGAGGACATCCACCACAAAGACACCCAGCAGCAGGCGACCCTGGCGCAGCAGATCGTTCAGCTCAACGAGCTGAACCGGCAGATCACCCAGGAAGCCCAGGACCTGACGACCGCGTTGAAAGGGCAGAAGAAGACCCAGGGCAACTGGGGCGAGCTGATTCTGGAAAACGTGCTTGAGCGTTCCGGGCTGATCGAAGGGCGCGACTTCAAACGCGAGGCCAGCTTCACCACCGAGGAGGGCCGCAAGCGCCCGGACGTGCTGGTCTACCTGCCGCAGAACAAGCACCTGATCATCGACGCCAAGGTCTCGCTGAATGCCTACACGCGTTACATCAACGCCGAGGACGAAGCCGAACGGCGCCTCGCGCTGGTCGAGCACGTCGGCGCCATCGGGGCGCGGATCAAGGAACTCGCCGACCGCCATTACTTCAGCCTGCCGGGGCTTAACGCGCCGGAGATGGTGTTCATGTTCATCCCCATCGAGTCGGCCTTCGTCGAAGCCTTGAAGGCGGACGAGACGCTGTTCCAGCGCGCCATCGAACGCAACGTGCTGGTGGCCACGCCGACCACGCTGCTGACCAGCCTGAACATCGTTCGTCAGCTGTGGCGTTTCGAGGAACAGAACAAGCACACCGCCGAACTCGCCGACCGCGCGGGCAAGGTCTACGACAAGCTGCGCACCTTCCTCGGCAGCATGGACACTGTGGGCAGCAGCCTGGAAAAGGCCCAGGACGCCTATCGGCGCGCCTGCGATCAGCTGATCAGCGGCAAGGGCAACCTGGTCAAACAGGTCAACGATTTCCGCCAGCTGGGCGTGGCGGTGAAGGGCGAGATGGCCGAAGCCTGGGTGGATCGAGCGGAACTCGAACTGGGGCTGATCGATGGCGAACGCATCGAGTAAGGCGAGCGTCGGGCAGGGTCGGTGCGCGCGGCGCACCCTACGGGCATCGAGCCTTTGTAGGGTGCGCCATGCGCACCGTCGGTCTGCACTTGGATGCGGGGGGTATGGATGGGGCTGCCGGGCAAGGGTCGGGGCGGGTAGGCCGATCCGGTATAGCCGGCGCGCGCGGCGCACCCTACGGGCATCGAGCCTTTGTAGGGTGCGCTATACGCACAGGGGACACGGTTAGACGCGGAAGCGCGTCACCAGGCCGTTCAGGTCGATGGCCAGGCGCGAAAGCTCCTGGCTGGCGGCGTTCGTCTGGTTGGCGCCGGCAGAGGTCTGCACGGCCAGGTCGCGGATGTTCACCAGGTTGCGGTCGACTTCGCGGGCCACCTGGGCCTGTTCCTCCGAGGCGCTGGCGATCACCAAGTTGCGCTCGGTGATGTGGCTGATGGCCTCGGTGATCTGCTGCAGCGCGGCACCGGCGGCGCGGGCCAGCTCCAGGGTGGAGTGGGCGCGTTCGTTGCTGGTCTGCATCGAGCTCATGGCCTGATCGGTACCCTGCTGGATACCGTTGATCATCTGCTCGATTTCCTGGGTCGACTGCTGGGTGCGATGCGCCAGGGCGCGTACCTCGTCGGCGACCACGGCGAAGCCACGCCCGGCGTCGCCGGCGCGGGCCGCTTCGATGGCGGCGTTGAGAGCCAGCAGGTTGGTCTGCTCGGCGATCGAGCGGATCACGTCGAGTACGGTACTGATGTGGCGAACCTTATCCGCCAACTGCTCGACCTGCTGCGCGGTGCCGGTGACGTCTTCGGCCAGGTTGCTGATCGAGTCGACGGTCTTGTTCACCTGCTCCTGGCCCAGGCGGGCGGTGCGGTCGGAGTCGCGCGAGGCTTCCGAGGTGGCCACGGCGTTGCGCGCCACTTCGTCCACGGCGGTGGTCATCTCGTTGACCGCGGTCGCGGCCTGCTCGATTTCCTGGTTCTGCTGGTGCAGGCCCTTGCTCGAATCCTCGGTGACCGCGTTCAGCTCCTCGGCGGCCGAGGCCAGCTGGGTGGAGGAGTCGGCGATGCCCTGGATGGTGCGCTTGAGGCTTTCCTGCATGCTGTGCAGCGAGCCTAGCAACTGCGCGGGCTCGTCGCCGCCACCGACCGCGATGGTGTGGGTCAGGTCGCCCGATGCCACGGTCTCGGCGACTTTCACCGCCTGATTGAGCGGCGTGACGATGCTGCGCGTCAGCAGCATGGCGAGCAGGCCGGTCAGCCCCGCGGCGACCAGCATGAACACGATCACGCCGGTGATCGCATTGTTGAATTCCTGCTCGGCCCGGGCTGCGGCTGCATTGCCATCGGCCTGGTTTATCTCGATCAGCTTCTCGAACTCGGCGCCGAGATTGTCGGAGAGGGTTTTGTAGTCCGCCATCAGCAGGGCACGCATGTCGTCGATGCGATCCTGGCTGGACAGCTGGACGAGTTGCTGGTTGATTCGCGCGTACCCCGCCAGGGCGGTTTTCACGGATTGGTACTGGGCGCGCTCGGTATCACTGGAAATCAACGCCTCGTACTTATTCTGGGCATCCTTGAGCTGGCCCAGGAGCACGTTGAGACGTTCGATCGTGTTGCTCAGTACAGCGGCTTCGCGATCGACCACGATCCGGTAGGAGGTGATGCGGACGCGCAACATCTTCTCGTTGAGAACGCCTAGCGCGCGGAAGCTGGGCAGGCCGTTCTCCACCACCTTCACGGTCGCCGCGCGGATGATGCGCATCTCGTACAGGGAGAAGAGGCCAAGGAGCACGACCAGCAGTGCGACCATGGAAAAACTGAGTATTGCCCTCGGTGCGATCTTGAGACGCCGAAGAAACATGGGGAGAACCTCAAAGTACTAAGCCGTTTGTTTTTTTGATGCACCGTTTGGCGCAGGCATCGACAGATCGTTTATCGGCATGCGGCGCAGGAGCATGAGCCCATTTTTGGCGGGTTTTGCTTCTTTCGAGTGGGGCGAGTGGGGCGTTTTTCAGCGCTGTTCGGCGGGCGCCAAACGAAGCGCTCTAGGACGAGGGCACGCGCCGAAACGGGCGTTTCACTCGCGGTAGAAAACCTGCACCAGGTGATAGCCGAATTGTGACTTCACCGGGCCGTGGACGGTGCGCAGCGGCTTCTTGAAGATCACCTGGTCGATGCTGCGCACCATTTGCCCCGGGCGTACTTCGCCGAGGTCTCCGCCGCGCTTGCCGGACGGGCAGATCGAGTGCTTGCGCGCCAGCACGTCGAAGGCTTCGCCGCCGTCCAGGCGCTTTTTCAGTTGCGCGGCTTCGGCCTCGGTCTTGACCAGGATATGGCGGGCCATGGCTTTTGGCATGAAGGACTCCTGCGATAGATTGACGGCGATTGTGCCCGAGCGTCCGGGCTTCATACAGCCGAACAGCCGCGGAGCGAGCCCAATGGATATCCAATCGATGCTGAGAGTCCTTGCCGTACAGGATGGCTCGGACCTCTACCTGTCCACCGGTGCGCCGCCCTGCGCCAAGTTCAACGGCGTGCTCAAGCCGCTGTCGGCCGAGCCGTTGCGCGCGGGCGAGGTGGCGGCCATCGCCGCGTCGGTGATGGATGCCGAGCAGCGTGCCGAGTTCGAGCGCGAGCTGGAAATGAACCTGGCGATCTCGCTGCCGCAGATCGGCCGGTTTCGCATCAACATCTTTCGCCAGCGCAACGAGGTGTCCATCGTCGCGCGCAACATCAAGCTGGACATCCCCAAGTTCGAGGACCTCAAGCTGCCCGAAGTGCTGCTCAAAGTGGTGATGGAGAAGCGCGGCCTGGTGCTGTTCGTCGGAGGCACCGGCTCGGGCAAGTCGACCTCGCTGGCGGCGCTGATCGATTACCGCAACCGCAACAGCGGCGGTCACATCATCACCATCGAGGACCCGGTGGAGTACGTACACCGGCACAAGAAATCGATCATCAACCAGCGCGAGGTCGGCGTGGACACGCGCAGCTTCCACGCCGCGCTGAAGAACACCCTGCGCCAGGCGCCGGACGTGATCCTGATCGGCGAGATCCGCGACCGCGAGACCATGGAGCACGCGCTGGCCTTCGCCGACACCGGGCACCTGGCGATCTCCACGCTGCACGCCAACAACGCCAACCAGGCGCTGGACCGGATCATCAATTTCTTCCCGGAAGAGCGCCGCCCGCAGTTGCTCAACGACCTGGGCAACAACCTCAAGGCCTTCGTCTCCCAGCGCCTGGTCAAGACCCGCGAAGGCAAGCGCCGCGCTGCGGTGGAAGTGCTGCTGGGCACGGCGACCGTGAGCGACATGATCAAGCGCAGCGATTTCAGCTCGATCAAGGAAATCATGGAGAAATCCAGAACCCTCGGCATGCAGACCTTCGACCAGGCGCTGTTCGATCTGGTGGTGGAGGGCGCGATCGACGAGGACGAGGCGGTGAAGAACGCCGACTCGGCGAACAACCTGCGGCTGAAACTGAAGCTGCAAGTGGAGGGCGGCGCGCCGGCGCCCGCTCCGGTCGCCGCGCCGCCCCGACCCGCGCCGGTGCAGAAGCCGGTGGATGCCGCGGCCTGGGGCCTGGAACTGAAACTGGAAGACATCGAGCCGGACGAACCGGACGACGCCAAACCCTGAGTGCTCCATCCAGCGGCCTGGGCGAACCCGCGCCGTGCGGGTGCTTCTAACCTGAAGCACCCGACGACGAGGCTCCGACCATGGCGAAGGCACTGGACGAGTACAACAGCAAGCGCAATTTCTCCGCTACCCCCGAGCCCGCCGGCACTCCGGCGCGCAAGCGCAAAAAGGCCGCCGACCCGCACGCGCTGCAGTTCTGCATCCAGAAGCACGACGCCAGCCACCTGCATTACGACTTCCGCCTGGAACTCGACGGCACCCTGAAGAGCTGGGCGGTGCCGAAGGGGCCGAGCCTGGACCCCAAGGTCAAGCGCCTTGCTGTGCACGTCGAGGACCACCCCATCAGTTACGCGTCCTTTGAGGGGCAGATTCCCGAGGGGCATTACGGTGCGGGCGAGGTGATCGTCTGGGATCGCGGCGTATGGAGCCCGATCGGCGATCCGCAGGCGAGCCTCGAAAAAGGCCGACTGAAATTCGAGCTGCAGGGCGAGAAGCTCGCCGGCGTCTGGAACCTGGTGCGCACTCACATGCCCGGCAAGCGCGAGCAGTGGTTCCTGATCAAATCCAGCGATGAGGCCGCGCGCGCCGAAAAGGACTACGACATCCTCGTCGAGCAGCCCGATAGCGTCCTCAGCGAGCGCACCCTGATTCCCCGTAAACGCGGCGCCAAGGCAAAGGCCAAGGGCGAGGAGCCGGCACGCACCGCCAAGACGCCGCCCCGGCGGCGGACCCGGAAAACCGCCGACGCCACGCTCCATGGCGCCAAGGCCGCGGCGATTCCCGAGCGCATTGCGCCGCAGCTGGCGACGCTGGTGGAGGGGGCGCCGGAGGGTGACTGGCACTACGAGATCAAGTTCGACGGTTACCGGATCATGGCGCGCATCGAGGGGGACGACGTGCGCCTGTTCACTCGCAATGGCCACGACTGGACGGCGAAGATGCCGCACCAAGCGAAGGCGCTGGCCAAGCTCGGGGTGGAGTCGGCCTGGCTGGATGGCGAAGTGGTGGTGCCGGACGAGGAGGGCATCCCGGACTTCCAGGCGCTGCAGAACGCCTTCGACGCCGGCGCCAGCAGACAGATCGTCTACTACCTGTTCGACGTGCCCTACCTGAACGGCATGGACCTGCGCGAGGTGCCGCTGGAGGAACGCCGCGCCGCGCTGGCCACTCTGCTGGAGAAACAGGACGGCGCGCTGCGTTTTTCCGCGGACCTGCAGGAAGACCCGGACCACATGCTGGCCAGCGCCTGCCAGATGAAGCTCGAGGGACTCATCGGCAAGCGCGCCGGCAGCCCCTACGTGTCACGCCGCAGCAGCAGCTGGATCAAGATCAAGTGCAAGAATCGCCAGGAGTTCGTGATCGTCGGCTACAGCGACCCCAAGGGCTCGCGCAGTGCGTTCGGCGCGCTGTTGCTGGGGCTGCACGACGCCGACAGTGGCGAGCTGCGCTACGCCGGCAAGGTTGGAACCGGCTTCAACGAAGCCAGCCTGCGCGCCATCCATGCGCGACTCGAACCGCTGGAGATCGCTGAACCGGTCGTCGTCAATCCGCCCACTGGTGCCGACGCGCGGGGCGCGCACTGGCTGAAACCCGAGCTGATGTGCGAGGTGGCATTCGCCGAGATGACCCGCGACGGGGTGATCCGCCATTCGGTGTTCCATGGCCTGCGCAACGACAAACCCGCCGAGGCGATCGTCCACGAGAAGGCCAAACCGGCGAAAAAGGTCGCTGCCGGCAAGACCGTCAAGAGCGCCGGCAAGGCCGGGGCGAAGAGCAGCAAGAAACCCGACGCAAAGGTCAGGGGCAAGGACGATCCGGGGCAGATCAAGATCACTCACCCGGAGCGGATCATCGACAAGAGCATCGGCGCCACCAAGATGGAGCTGGCGCAGTACTACGGGCGTGTCGCGCCCTGGATGCTGCGCGATCTGGCGAAGCGGCCGGTGGCGCTGGTGCGCGCGCCGGAAGGCATCGAAGGTGAACTGTTCTTCCAGAAACACTCCACCAAGCTGAGCTTGCCCCACGTCACCCAGTTCGACGACCCCGCCGACACGCAGCCGCTGTTGCTGCTGGACAGCGCCCTCGGGCTGGTCAGCGCCGCGCAGATGGGCATGCTCGAAGTGCACACGTGGAATGCCCGCGCGCCGCACCTGGAAACCCCGGATCGGCTGGTGCTCGACCTAGACCCCGACCCGGCGCTGCCGTGGAAGCGGATGATCGAAGCCACCCAGCTGGTGCAGACGCTGCTCGACGAGCTGGGCCTGGTGTCGTTCCTCAAGACCAGCGGCGGCAAGGGCATGCACGTGGTTGTGCCGCTGAAAAGGGGAGAGGGCTGGGACGAGGTGAAGGGGTTCAGCCAGGCGATCGCCAGGCACATGGCGAAACTTCTGCCGAAACATTTCTCTGCTGTCAGCGGTCCGAAGAACCGCGTCGGCAAGATCTTCATCGACTACCTGCGCAATGGCCGTGGCGCCACCTCGGTGTCGGCGTACTCGGTTCGCGCGCGTGAAGGGCTTCCCGTCTCGGTTCCCGTCCATCGGCACGAACTGGCCGGGCTCGAGGGGGCGAACCGCTGGAACATCCGCAACCTGTTCGAGCGCCTGGAGGAGTTGGGCGAAGACGACCCCTGGGCGGGAATGGACGACGCCGAGCAGGTGATCACCGCAGAAATGCGCGCCCGGCTGGGCTGAGGAGGCCAGGTCGCAGCCTATGCGGCCTGGCGTCACAAGGGATTGCATTATCGGGCCGCCGCTGGATAAGACCATTTATTTGTTGTGGTTATTGCTTTTTTCGCACCATGGAAGTCCTGATTGTTCCGCTGGCGCAAAAGAATTTTGCCTTCGATGGGTTGTCTAGGGTCATGGAAATGTTTTGTAATACCGGCCGCTCACTGTACTCCCAGACAAACGAAGCCTTCGAAATCCTCGGAATCTTCAGCAGGCGGGCCCCCGCGTGGTGGCTGGCTATAACAAGGGAAACCCGTGCATTGAGCGCCTGGCGGTGGCGATGTAGGCAACCTTCTCGTCGATCGGGCAGTGAACGTCGTAGCGCTCCGTCGCTTCACGTCGTTGTTTGTACATTCGCGCTGAAATACACGGAACGGATCAGCACCTGGATCGAATTCGATCGGCGATGTTCAGGATGGCTGTCTTCCTGCCTCTGGCTCGCTACGAAACCTTCCATATCCATCCCGTTGCCATGCCCGCCTACTGGTGCACGGTGACAGCGAATCACGGCTGCCTTTCCGGGCGGCGCCGAAAGCTCCTTTTCATCCTTCAAGGCTGCGAGATGATCAAAGAGAAGTACGTTGGATATCTGAAACGGCTGTGGTGGTTGGCCGTTCTGCCACTGAGCGGCTGCAAATGGGCGCTGCTCGATCCCAAGGGCCAGGTCGGTATCGACGCGAAGTCGCTGATCATCACCGCCACGGTGCTGATGCTGATCGTCGTGATCCCGGTGATCGTGCTGACGCTGTACTTCGCCTGGAAGTACCGTGCCACGAACACTGAAGCGGTGTTCATGCCGAAGTGGGCGCACTCCACCTCGATCGAGGTCGTGGTCTGGCTGATCCCCTGCGTGATCATCGTCTTCCTCGGCATCCTGACCTGGAAGACCACGCACCACCTGGACCCCTACCGCCCACTCGATCACGAGAAGACGCCGATTACCGTCGAGGTCGTCTCGCTGGACTGGAAGTGGCTGTTCATCTACCCGGAACAGAAGATCGCCACGGTCAACGAGCTGGCGTTCCCGGCCAACACCCCGGTCAACTTCAAGATCACTTCCGACACCGTGATGAACTCCTTCTTCATCCCGCAGCTCGGTAGCCAGATCTATTCCATGGCCGGCATGGAAACCAAGCTTCATTTGATCGCCAACGAGCCAGGCAGCTTCGCCGGTATCTCGGCGAACTACAGCGGCGCTGGCTTCACCGGGATGGCCTTCACCGCCATCGCGACGCCCACCGATGCCGACTTCGACGCCTGGGTCGCCAAGGTGCGCGCGTCCTCGAAGATCCTCGATGCCGATAGCTACAAGGCACTGGCCGAACCGAGCCAGAAGCACCCGGTGGAGTATTTCTCCGCCGTACGCCCGAACCTGTTCGCCGCGATCGTGCATCAGTACATGGGGCCGAAGAAGATCCCCGTCTCCGATGAGCCGGCACCGAATGAAGGCATGAAAATGGGCGAGAAGATGGACATGAACCACATGGACATGTCCAGCCACTCGGCCGCTGAGGAGTAATCAACAAATGTTCGGAAAGCTGACCCTCGACGCCATACCCTTCCACGAACCCATCCTGCTGTTCACCTTCGCCGCCGTGGCGTTGGGTGGCCTGGTGGTGGTCGCCGGACTGACCTATTTCCGCAAGTGGGGCTACCTGTGGACCGAGTGGCTGACTTCGGTCGACCACAAGAAGATCGGCGTGATGTACATCACCGTGGCGATCATCATGCTGCTGCGCGGCTTCGCCGACGCCATCATGATGCGCTCGCAGCAGGCGCTCGCCACCGGCGGCGCCGCCGGCTACCTGCCACCGGAACACTACGACCAGATCTTCACCGCGCACGGCACCATCATGATCATCTTCATGGCCATGCCGTTCATGATCGGTCTGATGAACATCGCCGTGCCGCTGCAGATCGGCGCGCGCGACGTGGCGTTCCCGTTCCTCAACTCGCTGAGCTTCTGGCTCTTCGTCAGCGGCGTGATCCTGATCAACCTGTCGCTGTTCGTCGGTGAGTTCGGCCGTACCGGTTGGGTGGCGTATCCGCCGTTGTCCGGGATTGCCTACAGTCCCGGGGTAGGGGTGGACTACTACATCTGGGCGCTGCAGTTATCCGGGATCGGGACAACGCTCACGGGGATCAACTTCCTGGTCACCGTTTTCAAGATGCGCGCCCCCGGCATGAAGCTGATGCAGATGCCGATCTTCACCTGGACCTGCACCTTCGCCAACATCCTGATCGCCGCGTCCTTCCCGATCCTGACTGCCGCGCTGGGCCTGCTGACCCTCGACCGTTACCTCGACTTCCACTTCTTCACCAATGAAGCGGGCGGTAACGCGATGATGTACATCAACCTGTTCTGGGCCTGGGGTCACCCCGAGGTGTACATCCTGGTACTGCCGGCGTTCGGCGTGTTCTCCGAGGTGATCTCCACCTTCACCGGCAAGCGCCTGTTCGGCTATGCCGCGATGGTCTGGGCCAGCGCCGCGATCACCGTGCTCGGCTTCGTGGTCTGGCTGCACCACTTCTTCACCATGGGTTCGGGGGCCAACGTCAACGCCTTCTTCGGCATCGCGACGATGATCATCTCGATCCCCACGGGGGTGAAGCTGTTCAACTGGCTGTTCACCATGTATCGCGGGCGTCTGCGTTTCACCACGCCGGTCCTCTGGACCATCGGTTTCATGGTGACCTTCAGCATCGGTGGCATGACCGGCGTTCTGCTGGCGGTTCCGGGTGCCGACTTCGTGCTGCACAACAGCCTATTCCTGATCGCCCACTTCCATAACACCATCATCGGTGGCGCGGTGTTCGGTTACCTGGCCGGTTTCGTCTTCTGGTTCCCGAAAGCCTTCGGCTTCACCCTCAACGAGAAGTGGGGCAAGGCGGCATTCTGGTTCTGGTGCAGCGGCTTCTACGTAGCCTTCATGCCGCTCTACGTGCTCGGCTTCATGGGCATGACGCGCCGCCTGAACCACACCGAAAACCCGGAATGGACGCCTTGGCTGTATGTCGCCTTCGTCGGCGCGGTGCTGATCCTGTGCGGCATCCTCTGCCAGCTGATCCAGCTCTACGTGAGTATCCGCGACCGCAAGCAGAACCTCGACCTGACCGGCGACCCGTGGAATGGCCACACCCTGGAATGGTCGACCTCGTCGCCGCCGCCGTTCTACAACTTCGCCCAGTTGCCGACGGTGCACGACATCGACTCCTTCACCGACATGAAGGAGAAGGGCATCGCCTACCAGCGCCCCGAGAAGTACACGGCGATCCACATGCCGAAGAACACCTCCGCCGGCGTGTTCATGGGCGGCTTCGCCACCGTCATGGGCTTCGCGCTGATCTGGCACATCTGGTGGCTCGCCGCCGTGGGTCTGCTGGGGCTGTTCGCCAGCCTGCTGTCCCGTGCCTTCGACAACGATGTCGATTACTACGTCCAGCCCGATGAGATCGAGCGCATCGAAACCGCCCATCTCGCCCATATCAAGCAGGCCTGAGCCCATGTCGACCGATGTAATGAACGACCCCCACGATAGCGTCCACAAGCACGAGCATGAGGACGGGCACGACGACCACGGTCACAACGACAGTGGTCCGACCACCGTGTTCGGTTTCTGGCTGTACCTGATGACCGACTGCATCCTGTTCGCCAGCGTCTTCGCCACCTACGCGGTGCTGATGACCGCGACGGCAGGATCGGTCAGCGGCAAGGACATCTTCGAACTCGACTACGTGCTGGTCGAAACCTTCGCCCTGCTGTTCTCCAGCATCACCTACGGCTTCGCGATGATCGCGGGGCAGAAGGGCAGCAAGGGCGGTGTGATCAACTGGCTGATCGCCACCTTCATCTTTGGCGCGATCTTCATCGGGATGGAGATCAACGAGTTCCATCACCTGATCGTCGAAGGCTACGGCCCGAGCACCAGCGCCTTCCTCTCCGCGTTCTTCGCGCTGGTCGGGATGCACGGCCTGCACGTCACCGCCGGCCTGATCTGGATGATCATCATGATCCTGCAGGTCTCCAGGCAGGGACTCACCCCGCAGGTCAACACCCGCCTGACCTGCCTGAGCCTGTTCTGGCACTTCCTGGACATCGTCTGGATCTGCGTGTTTACCGTCGTCTACCTGCTGGGGACCCTGTGATGAGCGAATCTCTGCACACCGAGCACGCCGCGAGCCACGGCAGCGTCAAGTCGTACATGATCGGCTTCCTGCTGTCGGTGGTCCTCACTGTAATCCCGTTCTGGCTGGTGATGGCCCACGTGCTGCCGAAAGGACTGACCCTGGTGACGATCTTCATCTTCGCCATCGTTCAGGTACTGGTGCACCTGAAGTACTTCCTGCACCTGGACTTCAGCACCGACGGGCGCTGGAACACGCTGTCGTTCATCTTCACCATGCTGGTCATCGTGATGCTCGTGGGTCTGTCCATCTGGATCATCTTCAGCGCCAACGCGCTGATGATGTAACGAGGGCTACCCGTGAAGTTCAAGCGATACCTGCTGATCACCAAGCCAGGCATCATCTTCGGCAATCTGATCTCGGTGGCCGGGGGATTCTTCCTGGCCTCCAAGGGCAGCATCGACCCGTGGCTGCTGCTGGCCACGGCGCTCGGGCTGTCGCTGGTGATCGCGTCCGGCTGCGTGCTGAACAACTGCATCGATCGCGATATCGACCAGCGCATGGAGCGCACCCGCAACCGCGTCCTGGTGACCGGGGCGATCTCGCTGAAGGCTGCGCTGGCGCATGGCGTGCTGCTCGGCGTGGTGGGTTTCGGCACGCTGTTCCTGTGGACCAACACCCTGGCGCTGGCTTTCGCCGCCATCGGCTTCTTCATCTACGTGGTGCTCTACAGCCTCTGGCTCAAGCGCGCGTCGGTGTATGGCACGCTGGTCGGCAGCCTGTCGGGGGCAGTGCCGCCGGTAGTGGGCTACTGCGCGGTGAGCAACAGCTTCGACGCCGGTGCGGCGATCCTGCTGCTGATCTTCAGCCTCTGGCAGATGCCGCACTCGTATGCCATCGCGATCTTCCGTCTCAACGACTACCGCGCGGCCAACATCCCGGTTCTGCCGGTGGCGCGCGGCATCGAGGCGACCAAGCGGCACATCGTGCTGTACATCCTGGCCTTCGCCGCGGCGGCGCTGATGCTCACTGTCGCCGGTTTCGCCGGTTACGGCTACCTGGTGATGGCGCTGCTGGTGAGTGCTTACTGGCTGTTCATTGCGGTGTCCGGCTACGGCGCGGTGGATGACCGGCTGTGGGCGCGCAAGCTGTTCGCCTTCTCCATCGTGGCCATCAGCACCTTGAGCGTGATGATGTCGATCGACTTCAGGGGACTGCCGGAGCATCTGCTCGCGGCGGCCTTCTAAGCGATCCGACCCCATGAAAAAGGCGACCTTCGGGTCGCCTTTTTCATGCCTGTGTCTCGGCCGCTCATGCTCATCAGGCACGTACGATTCGTTGGCCGTTTGAGTTGCCACGGTGCGCATGGCGCACCCTACTCGTTCGTGTAGGGTGCGCCATGCACCCCGGAGCACGCCGCTTGCAGCCGGCTGACCGAGTCGTT
>NZ_JASCPA010000068.1:0-22658 GCF_029959715.1 Pseudomonas sp. PS02288
AGGCTGACGGAGCCTGCCGGCATCGATCGCCCCGCGGGGTGATCGATACCGGCCACTGGCTCAGCCCTGCCAGCGCCTGAACAACACGCTGGCGTTCACCCCACCGAAACCGAAGCCATTGGACAGCGCATGCTCGATGCGCATCGGGCGCGCCGCTCCGTGAACGATGTCGACACCCTGCGCCGCCTCGTCGAGGTGCTCCAGGTTGAGCGTCGCCGGGACCTTCTGATCGCGCAGCGCCAGGGCGGTGAAGATCGCCTCGATACCGCCGGCAGCGCCGAGCAGATGGCCGGTGGAGGACTTGGTAGACGTCACCGCAATACCGCCTTCCGCGCCGAACAGCGCCTTGATCGCCGCCAACTCGCCCTTGTCACCGACCGGTGTCGAGGTGGCGTGGGCGTTGAGGTGCTGCACCTGCGCAGGCGCGATGTCCGCCTGGCGCAGCGCCAGCTCCATCGAGCGACGCGCGCCATTGCCATCTTCCGGCCCGGCGGTGAGGTGATAGGCATCGGCACTGGTGCCGTAGCCGACCAGCTCGACGATCGGCAGCGCGCCCCGGGCCAGCGCATGTTCGAGCGACTCGATCACCAGCACACCGGCGCCCTCGCCCATGACGAAGCCGTCGCGATCACGGTCGAACGGCCGCGAGGCGCGCTCGGGCGTCTCGTTGAACTCGCTCGACAGTGCCCGGGCCGCGGCGAAACCACCCAGGCTGACACGGTCGATCGCTGCCTCAGCGCCACCGCACACGGCGATGTCCACTTCACCCGCGCGAATCATCCGCGCCGCATCGCCGATCGCCTGCACGCCCGCCGCGCACGCGGTGACCGGCGCACCCAGCGGCCCCTTGAAGCCATGCTGGATGGACAGGTGACCCGCCGCGAGATTGACCAGGAAGGACGGAATGGTGAACGGCGAGAGGCGCCGCGGCCCCCGGCTGTCGGTCGTCCTCACCGCTTCGGCGATGGTGCCGAAACCGCCGATACCAGACGCGATGATAGTCGCCGTGCGCTCCTGCTGCGCAGCGCTTTGCGGGAACCAGTTCGCCTGCTCCAGCGCCTCGCGGGCGGCGGCGAGGGCAAACAGGATGAAGCGATCCATTTTCTTGCGTTCCTTGGCTGGCGCGGCGCGCACCGGATCGAACCCGGCCTCAGGGTCTTCCTCCAACGTCGGCACCGCACCGCCAATCGCCGTAGGCAGGTCGGCAACGACATCGTCAGGCAGCCGCCTGATGCCCGACTGACCGGCCAATAGGCGGCGCCAGACGATTTCGGTCCCACAACCCAGCGGCGAGACCAACCCCATGCCGGTCACCACGATTCTCGTTGCAGTCATATCCAGCCTCCGGGGCGCCGGAAAAACCGGACACCCAGATAATAAAAAGCCCGCCGCAAAGGTTCACGGCAGGCGTAAGGGCGCTGCGTACCCGCAGCGTCCGGGGGAACTTCAGGCGGCGTCTTCGCCCGTCGACTTGTAGCGCTTGGCGGCCTGGCTCAGCGACAGGTTGGGCATCAACTTCAGGCGCGCGGCAGCGAACGCCTCCCAGTCGGCAACGTCCGGCAGCGCAGGGATGGTGACGTTCTCGCCCAGATCGAGACCGGCCAGCGCGGCATCGACCATCTCCATGGTTTCCATCACCATGCTCGCCGGGAAGCCGTCCACGTCCAGCCCGGCACGCTCCCAGATTTCCGTCCGGGTCGCTCCCGGCAGCACCGCCTGGACGCGAACGCCCAGCGGCACCAGCTCGTTCTGCAGGCTCTGGGTGAGGCTGAGCACATAAGCCTTGGTGGCGTTGTAGGGGCCGTTGAACAACTCCGGCGCCAGCGCCAGCACCGAGGCGATGTTGATCAGCGTGCCGCCGGCAGCCGCACCGAAACGCGTGCCGGCGGCCATCGCCAGCCGCGTCAGGGCGACCACGTTGAGCTGGACCATCTGCTCGAAGGCGTCCAGATTGGTTTCCAGCGTCGTACCCTTCACGGCGATGCCGGCGTTATTCACCAGCAGGCTGATCGAGTCGTCACTGCGCAGGCGCTGCTCGACGCGCAGCAGATCCGCCTTGTCGGTCAGGTCGGCGCGCAGCACCTCGACCTTCACCCCAGTCTCGCTGCCCAGACGCGCAGCCAGCGCATTCAGGCGCTGCTCGTCGCGCGCCACCAGCAGCAGATCGTAGCCGCGTTGAGCGAGACGCTGCGCATAGCCGGCGCCGATTCCGCTGGAAGCTCCGGTAACCAGTGCCACGCCTTTTCGTGAAGGGACGCTCATGTGTTGCTCCGCAAGTAAGAGATCGTGAGCTTATATTAATACCATAATCTAATGATCGCCAAGCCTTTGATGAGCACTCACGAAACGGCCCTACGAGTATGTGAAAATGGAAAGCCGGAAACGAAAAAGGCGCCATAAGGCGCCTTTGTCGTAAAACGCGAGCGCTATCAGCTTTTGCTGGCGCGCTTGCGGTCGTTTTCGTTGAGGAACTTTTTGCGCAGACGGATCGACTTAGGCGTCACTTCGACCAGCTCGTCGTCGTCGATGAATTCCAGCGCCTGCTCCAGGGTGAACTTGATCGGCGGAACCAGAGCGATGGTTTCGTCCTTGCCCGAAGCGCGCATGTTGTCGAGCTTCTTGCCCTTGGTGGGGTTGATCACCAGGTCGTTGTCACGGCTGTTGATGCCGCACAGCTGGCCTTCGTAGATGTCCTGGCCAGGCTCGAGGAACAGCTTGCCGCGATCCTGCAGTGTTTCCAGCGAATAGGTAAGCGCCTTGCCGGTGGCCATCGAAACCAGCACGCCGTTGAGGCGGTGGCCGACGTCGCCGACCTTGATCGGACCGTAGTGGCTGAAGGTGCTGGTCAGCACGCCGCTGCCGGAGGTCATGGTCAGGAAGGCGTTACGGAAACCGATCAGGCCACGTGCCGGCACGGTGTATTCCAGGCGGATACGACCCTTGCCATCCGGAACCATGTTGGTCAGGTCGGCCTTGCGCAGACCCATCTGCTCCATGATCGGCCCCTGGTGCTGCTCTTCGATATCGATGATGACGTTCTCGTAGGGCTCCTGCTTCTCGCCATTCACTTCCTTGATCACCACTTCCGGACGGCCGACGGCCAGCTCGAAGCCTTCACGGCGCATGGTTTCGATCAGTACGGAGAGGTGCAGCTCGCCACGGCCGGAGACCTTGAACTTGTCGGCCGAATCGCCCTCCTCGACGCGCAGGGCGACGTTGTGCAGCAACTCCTTCTCCAGACGCTCCTTGATGTTGCGGCTGGTGACGAACTTGCCTTCCTTGCCGCAGAACGGCGAGTCGTTGACCTGGAAGGTCATGGAAACGGTCGGCTCGTCGACGGACAGCGGCGGCAGGGCTTCGATGGCCTGCAGGTCGCAAAGCGTGTCGGAGATGTACAGCTCGTCCATGCCGCTGACGCAGACGATGTCACCGGCCTGGGCTTCGGCGACTTCGACACGGTGCAGACCCGAGTGACCCATGATCTTCAGGATGCGGCCCTGACGTTTTTTGCCGTCGGCGCCGATGGCTACGACCGGGGTGTTGGTCTTGACCTTGCCGCGGGCGATACGACCGATGCCGATGACGCCGAGGAAGCTGTTGTAGTCCAGCTGCGAGATCTGCATCTGGAACGGGCCGTCGATATCGACCTTCGGCGGCGGAACGTGGTCGACGATGGCCTGGAACAGGGCATCCATGTGGTCGTCCATCTTCTCGTGATCGAGGCCAGCGATGCCGTTCAGGGCGCTGGCGTAGACGATCGGGAAGTCGAGCTGCTCGTCGGTGGCGCCGAGGTTGTCGAAGAGGTCGAAGATCTGGTCGATGACCCAGTCCGGACGCGCGCCCGGACGGTCGATCTTGTTCACCACGAGGATCGGACGCAGGCCGGCCTTGAACGCCTTCTGGGTCACGAAACGGGTTTGCGGCATCGGGCCGTCCTGGGCGTCGACCACCAGCAGCACGGAGTCGACCATCGACATCACGCGCTCGACTTCACCACCGAAGTCGGCGTGGCCGGGGGTGTCGACGATGTTGATGTCATAGCCATTCCACTTCAGCGCGGTGTTCTTCGCGAGAATGGTGATGCCACGCTCTTTTTCCTGGTCGTTGGAGTCCATCACGCGCTCGCTTTCGAGCTCTTTGCGGTCCAGGGTGCCGGACAGGCGCAGGAGTTTGTCCACCAGGGTGGTTTTGCCATGGTCGACGTGGGCGATGATGGCGATGTTGCGGAGATTCTCGATCACAGTTCTATATCTCGTTTGTGGCACCGGGCTGAAGGTCCGGGCTGGAAGCGTGCTTTCCCCATCGCCGATCTCGGAAACGGGGCCTGAAACGGTAGGGCTCAGGCGTCGGGAGGGCGGTGGCGGATACTGCCGCCGAACAGCCCGGGCTGCTTAAGACGGGCGATAAACACGTACATTCGCATGCCCCTCGCTGAGCAGATGGTGAGCGTGCAGGCGGCTCATCACGCCTTTGTCGCAGTACAGCAGGTACTGGCGGTTTTCATCCAGTTCCTTGAACTTGCTGTTGACGGCATAGAACGGCAGGTTGCGCACTTCGATGCCGGACAGTTCGAGCGGCGCCTCTTCCTGGTCGTCGGGGTGACGGATGTCGATCACCACCTGCCCCGGCAAAGCCTGGGCGATCTCCTCGACCTGGACGTCCTGCCCCAGTTCGTCGATCACCCGGTCCACGGTCATCCGCCGTGAACGCTGCAGCGCCCGCTCGAGAATGGCCATGTCGAACTGCTTTTCTTCGTATTCGATGCGCGCCCGCTTGGCACGGGTGGTCGGGTTTACCGAGATCACTCCGCAGTATTCCGGCATGTGCTTGGCGAACTCGGCGGTGCCGATTTCGTAGGCGGTGTCGATGATGTCCTGCTTGTGCGCCGCGACCAGCGGGCGCAGCACCAGCATGTCGGTGGCCGAATCGATCACCGAGAGATTCGGCAGCGTCTGGCTGGACACCTGGGAAATCGCCTCGCCGGTCACCAGCGCATCGATCTGCAAATCTTCGGCCAGGCGCGTGGCGGCGCGCAGCATCATGCGTTTCAACACCACGCCCATCTGGCTGTTGTCGACCTTCTCCAGAATCTCGCCGAGCACTTCCTCGAACGGCACGCTGATGAACAGCACCCGGTGCGATTTGCCGAACTTGTCCCACAGGTAATGAGCGACTTCCATCACCCCCAGCTCATGGGCACGACCGCCAAGATTGAAGAAGCAGAAGTGCGTGAGCAAGCCGCGACGCATCATCTGATAGGCCGCCACCGTGGAGTCGAATCCGCCGGACATCAGTACCAGCGTCTGCTCCAGCGAACCCAGCGGGTAACCACCGATGCCATTGTGCTGGTGATGGATGACGAACAAACGTTCGTGCCGAATCTCCATGCGCACTTCGACTTCCGGCTGCTTCAGCGAGATGCCGGCAGCACCGCACTGCTGACGCAGCTGGCTGCCGACGTAGCGTTCGATTTCCATCGAGGTGAAGCTGTGCTTGCCGGCGCGCTTGCAACGCACGGCGAAGACCTTGCCAGCCAGTTGGTCACCGAAATGCAGCTTGCACTTCTCCAGCACGTCGTCGAAATCGCCCAGCGGGTATTCATGCACTTCGAGGAAATGGGCGATGCCCGGAACGCAGGTCAGCCGCTCGATGATCTGGCGCAGGACCTTCGGGTCCTCCACACGGGTCAGCAGCTCGAGGTTGTCCCACACGCCTTCAACACTCACGTCAGCGTCAAGGTCGCGCAGAACCGTGCGCACATTCTTCGCCAGCTGACGGATGAACTGCTTGCGCACCGGCCGGCTTTTGATGGTGATTTCCGGGAAGACCTTGACGATGAGTTTCATGGAAACAGCGCGTGCACGAAGCAGCCGAAAAAGAGGGGGGCGGATTATAGCGGAAAATTGCTCAAGGTTTAATCAGTGATTATCGAATCACCCAGCGACGCACCAATACAATGCAATCAAAAAACATCACGCACCAATTAAAGGCGCACACCCTCCTTCGATTGCCTTTGACCCCCTGAAAAATCACGTGTTTCGGGCTCGTTACCATTTCGGGGCGCTGGCATGCTAATTGCTCCCTTGTGAGGCAGGTTGCCCTGGCGGAGTATCCCTGCCCCGGCATCAACTGATACTGGGGGTATGCCAACCGCTCCCAGCCTTTCACCTGGAGGACAACATGTCGAAGTCGCTTCAACTGATCAAAGATAACGATGTGAAGTGGATTGATCTGCGCTTCACCGACACCAAGGGCAAGCAGCAACACGTCACCATGCCGGCACGCGATGCGGACGACGATTTCTTCGAGTACGGCAAGATGTTCGATGGCTCCTCCATCGCCGGCTGGAAAGGCATCGAAGCCTCCGACATGATCCTGATGCCCGATGACAGCACCGCCGTGCTCGATCCGTTCACCGAAGAGCCGACCCTGATCCTGGTCTGCGACATCATCGAGCCGAGCACCATGCAAGGCTACGATCGCGACCCGCGCGCCATCGCTCGCCGCGCCGAGGAATACCTCAAGTCCACCGGTATCGGCGACAAGGTGTTCGTCGGTCCGGAGCCGGAATTCTTCGTATTCGACGAAGTGAAGTTCAAGTCGGACATCTCCGGCTCGATGTTCAAGATCTTCTCCGAGCAGGCTTCCTGGAACACCGACGGTGATTTCGAAAGCGGCAACAAAGGTCACCGTCCGGGCGTCAAGGGCGGCTACTTCCCGGTACCGCCGGTCGACCACGACCACGAAATCCGTACCGCCATGTGCAACGCACTGGAAGAGATGGGCCTGAAGGTCGAAGTTCACCACCACGAAGTGGCGACTGCCGGCCAGAACGAAATCGGCGTGCTGTTCAACACCCTGGTCGCCAAGGCCGACGAAGTGCAGACCCTGAAGTACTGCGTGCACAACGTCGCCGACGCCTACGGCAAGACCGCTACCTTCATGCCGAAGCCGCTGTACGGCGACAACGGTTCGGGTATGCACGTCCACCTGTCGATCTCCAAAGAAGGCAAGAACACCTTCGCTGGCGAAGGCTATGCCGGCCTGTCCGACACCGCCCTGTTCTTCATTGGCGGCATCATCAAGCACGGCAAGGCACTGAACGGCTTCACCAACCCGTCGACCAACTCCTACAAGCGTCTGGTCCCGGGCTTCGAAGCACCGGTCATGCTGGCCTACTCGGCCCGTAACCGTTCCGCCTCGATCCGCATCCCGTACGTCAACAGCCCGAAAGCCCGCCGCATCGAAGCGCGCTTCCCGGATCCGGCTGCCAACCCGTACTTGGCCTTCGCTGCACTGCTGATGGCCGGTCTGGACGGTATCCAGAACAAGATCCACCCCGGCGATGCCGCCGACAAAAACCTGTACGACCTGCCGCCGGAAGAGGCGAGCCAGATCCCGCAGGTCTGCGGCAGCCTGAAGGAAGCCCTGGAAGAGCTGGACAAGGGCCGCGCGTTCCTGACCAAGGGCGGTGTGTTCTCCGACGACTTCATCGATGCCTACATCGAGCTGAAATCGGAAGAAGAAATCAAGGTGCGCACCTTCGTGCACCCGCTGGAATACGACCTGTACTACAGCGTCTAAGCCAGTAGCGTCAGCGAAAGGCCTCCCTCGGGAGGCCTTTTTCATGGGCGCTCGAAAAGTCTCTGCGCGGCCCGGAGGATGCCGAGGCTTTCGGGCTCATCCGCCTTGCAAGCCGGGCGCGGGGGTGCAAGGCTTAAGGCGTCCACTCACGGAGCCGCACCGATGCGCCTGTTGATTGCCTGCCTTCTCTGCTTGCTGACCCTGCCGGCAACCGCGCAGATCTACAAATACATCGATGCCAACGGCAAGACGGTGTTCACCAACCAACCGCCGGACGGCACCCAGGCGGAAACCATCCAGCTGCCGCCGACCAACACCGTGGATATCCAGACACCCAATCCGCCCCCCAGCCAGGGCTCCGACCAGCAGCAGGCGGATCAGCCGCCGTACGCGGTACTGCAGCTGAACGTGCCCACCACCGAGGCCATCCGCGCCAACAATGGCAGCTTCAGCGTGGATGTGATCCTGCAACCCGAACTGAGTGCGGGTCATACGCTGCGCCTGCTGCTGGATGGCAACCCGTATGGCGTGCCCTATTCCTCGCTGCGCCTGCCACTGAGCAACATCGATCGCGGCGAGCACAGCCTGGCCGTCCAGGTCCTCAGCGGCGGGCAGTCGATCCAGCAGAGCGCGCCCATCACCTTCAGCGTGCAACGGGTCAACACCCAGAGCCCGGCGCTGCGTCCACCGCCGTCCCCACCGCCACCACCGAGGCCCAGCAACTAGTGCCGAACGCCCGCCTGCTTTTCGCCCTGCTCCTGGCCGCGCTGCCTGCGGCCGCAGAGGTGTACACCTACGTCGATGCCGCCGGGAACCGCGTGTTCACCGACCAGCCTCGGGCGGGCGACAACGCCAAGCGCGTCGAGCTGGCGCCGCCCAACGCGATGACCTCGGCGCCGGCGACGATCCACATGCGACCTCCCGCCACTGCGCCGGTGGCTGCGCCGCGCTACGACCTGCTGCGCATCCTGGTTCCCGAACCGGATGCGACCCTTCGCGATGGTGATGGCAAGCTGATCGTCACCGTGACCAGCGAGCCGAACCTGCTGCCCGGCCACAATTTCCGGCTGTATCTGGATGGCAAGGTGGTCGGCGAACCGACGCGCAGCCCCGTGTTCCCACTCGCCACGCAGGACCGCGGTACGCATCAGCTGTCGGTGGAAATCGTCGACGCCGCCGGCGTCGTTCTGGAGCGGACGCCGAGCCAGCCGTTCCACGTACAGCGTCCGAGCCTGGCGCAGAAACGCAACGTCAATCCGTGCAAGAAGGACGACTGGGGCGTGCGACCGGAGTGCCCGTTGAAGGATAAACCTCCGGAAAAACGAGACATCCCCTTCATCCCGTTCATCTAAGGCAAAGTTGCGCACCAATAAAGAGCGCGACAGTGCACTGATTTTTATACTGTCCCCAAATAAGCCCACTATCCGGCTTTTTTTTGCGCCGAAAAACAGCTTGCCGGACGATTTCGGCCATAAAAGCGCGTCTTTTCAGGGCTTGGTTTGCTTTTTGCATTTTTCCAGCATCCTTTGAGACCTGCGCACTCATGACCAACGATTCTCCCCTGCACCGGTTGTTGCTCGACAATCTCACCACCGCGACCCTGCTGCTCAACGCCGAACTGCGGCTCGAGTACATGAACCCGGCGGCGGAGATGCTGCTGGCCGTCAGCGGGCAGCGCAGCCACGGGCAGTTCATCAGCGAACTGTTCACCGAGTCGCCCGAGGCGCTGCATTCGCTGCGCCAGGCGGTCGAGCAGGCCCATCCCTTCACCAAGCGCGAAGCCACCCTCACCTCGCTCACCGGCCAGATGCAGACGGTCGACTACGCGGTAACGCCGATCATCACCCGCAACGAGACCTTGCTGCTTCTGGAAGTGCACCCGCGCGATCGTCTGCTGCGGATCACCAAGGAAGAGGCGCAGCTGTCCAAGCAGGAAACCACCAAACTGCTGGTGCGCGGCCTCGCCCACGAGATCAAGAACCCGCTGGGCGGCATTCGCGGCGCGGCCCAGTTGCTCGCCCGCGAGCTGCCGGAAGAACACCTCAAGGACTACACCAACGTCATCATCGAGGAGGCCGACCGCCTGCGGAATCTGGTCGACCGCATGCTCGGCTCGAACAAGCTGCCGTCTCTGTCGATGACCAACGTCCACGAAGTGCTGGAGCGCGTCAGCAGCCTGGTCGAGGCGGAAAGCCAGGGACGCATCACCCTGGTTCGCGACTACGACCCGAGCATTCCCGAGGTGCTGATAGACCGCGAGCAGATGATCCAGGCAGTGCTCAACATCGTGCGCAACGCGATGCAGGCGCTGTCGGCGCAGAACGACCTGCACCTGGGACGGATTTCCCTGCGTACCCGCACCCTGCGCCAGTTCACGATCGGCTACATCCGCCATCGCCTGGTGGCGAAGCTGGAAATCATCGACAACGGGCCGGGCATCCCCGCCGACATGCAGGACACCATCTTCTACCCCATGGTCAGTGGCCGCCCGGACGGTACCGGGCTCGGCCTCGCGATCACCCAGAACATCATCAGTCAGCACCAGGGACTGATCGAATGCGAAAGCCATCCCGGCCACACCGTGTTCTCGATCTTCCTGCCGCTGGAACAAGGAGCAGCGTCACATGAGCCGTAGCGAAACCGTCTGGATCGTCGATGACGACCGTTCCATCCGCTGGGTCCTGGAAAAGGCGTTGCAGCAGGAGGGGATGAACGTCCAGAGCTTCGACAACGCCGACAGCGTGCTCAATCGGCTGACTCGCCAGCAGCCGGACGTGATCATTTCCGACATCCGCATGCCCGGCTCCAGCGGCCTCGATCTGCTGGCGCAGATCCGCGAGCTGTACCCGCGCCTGCCGGTGATCATCATGACCGCGCATTCCGATCTGGACAGCGCGGTGGCCTCCTACCAGGGCGGCGCCTTCGAATACCTGCCCAAGCCGTTCGACGTGGACGAGGCGGTTTCGCTGGTCAAGCGCGCCTTCCTTCATGCCCAGGAACAGCAGGGTCTGGAAGCGCCGGCGAGCATCGCCCGGACGCCGGAAATCATCGGCGAGGCGCCGGCGATGCAGGAGGTGTTCCGCGCCATCGGTCGCCTGTCGCATTCCAACATCACCGTCCTGATCAACGGCGAGTCCGGCACCGGCAAGGAGCTGGTCGCCCACGCTCTGCACCGCCACAGCCCGCGCGCCGCGGCGCCTTTCATTGCGCTGAACATGGCGGCGATTCCCAAGGACCTGATGGAGTCCGAGCTGTTCGGCCACGAGAAAGGTGCGTTCACCGGCGCGGCCAACCAGCGTCGCGGGCGCTTCGAGCAGGCCGACGGCGGCACGCTGTTCCTCGACGAGATCGGCGACATGCCGGCCGACACCCAGACCCGCCTGCTGCGCGTGCTGGCCGACGGCGAGTTCTACCGGGTCGGCGGGCATACGCCGGTCAAGGTCGACGTGCGGATCATCGCCGCGACCCACCAGAACCTGGAAAACCTGGTGCAGGCGGGGAAATTCCGCGAAGACCTTTTCCACCGCCTCAACGTCATCCGCATCCACATCCCGCGGATGTCCGATCGCCGCGAGGACATTCCCGCGCTGGCCCGCCACTTCCTCGCCCGCGCCGCATTGGAGCTGGCGGTCGAGCCGAAGCTGCTGAAGCCGGAAACCGAGGATTACCTGCAGAATCTGCACTGGCCGGGCAACGTGCGCCAGCTGGAGAACACCTGCCGCTGGATCACGGTGATGGCGTCAGGTCGCGAAGTGCACATCGACGATCTGCCCCCGGAACTGCTCACCCAGCCGCAGGATGCCGCGCCGGTGACCAACTGGGAGCAGGCCCTGCGCCAGTGGGCCGACCAGGCCCTGGCGCGCGGCCAGTCGAGCCTGCTCGACAGTGCCGTGCCGACCTTCGAGCGGATCATGATCGAGACCGCGCTCAAGCACACCGCCGGCCGCCGCCGCGATGCCGCGGTTCTGCTCGGCTGGGGTCGCAACACCCTGACGCGCAAGATCAAGGAACTGGGCATGAAGATCGACGGCGGCGACGACGACGACAGCGAAGAAAGCTGAGCCGCGTCGCGCTGGAACAAAAGCAGACTTCGGTCTGCTTTTTTATTGCCTCGCGGCTCCTGCCAACCCGCCAGCGGGAACGGGCCGACGGGAAGTGCGCCCTGTCTCTGCCGCGGCGGCGCAAACCGCTTACCCGAATCCACCCTGCCGATGACCTTGTCATGCACAACCTGAATGCACGGTGCACAGATGTTGAACACGCACCGTGCCGCGCATTCGCCTCGCGCAAACGACGGAGAAGCATCAAACCCGCTCGATTTTCACAACAATGGAAGCACAAGCTATTGATTTTAAAGGACTTAAAAAAGAAGGCCTGCAGATTTCGGGCATCCGTACGGAACTGGCACAGCAGATGCAATAAGCCAGATACCACCGTTTTTCGGGGGCCTTGGTACAGGCAGGCCGGGGATTCCCCTCTTTTATTCCGCTCGCAGGCTGATCTCCAGCCGCCATCCTCCCTCCTCTGCCGCGCCCTTCAGGGCGCCGTGCAGAGGCAGGGCAGCGACAAGATTGAGCAACAACCCACGCTCCACACGCACAATCCTCCAGTTCACCGGACGCCCGTCGAGCAGCAACTGGCCGCCCGCCTCCTTGCCCCGGGTCTCGATGAGCATCGCCAGCGTGCCGTCGATACGCTCGACGAAGACCTTCGGCTCGTGGTCGAACCACAGCACCAGCGCCCCGGGCAGGACTTCGACCCGCTGCAGCAATGCAGGCTGTGGCGCATTCAGGCGACCGATCATCATCCCCAGCAGCAGGCCGAACAGTGCCAAGGCCAGGAGAAAGCGCCACCACATGCGCGGTCGCGGGTCATCCTCGAGGGTAGAATGGAGCCCGTCTTCAGACTCGGAGCCGTGCATGTTTCGCGTGATCCTTTTTCAACCGGAAATTCCACCCAACACCGGCAACATTATCAGGCTATGTGCCAACGCTGGCTGCAGCCTGCACCTGATCGAGCCGCTGGGGTTCGAGCTGGACGACAAGCGCCTGCGCCGCGCGGGCCTGGATTACCACGAGTACGCCACCCTGCAGCGTCACGCCGACCTGCCCAGCTGCCTGGAAAGCCTCGGCCAGCCGCGGGTATTCGCCTTCACCACCAAAGGTTCGCACCCGCACCATGAGGTCGAGTACCGCGAGGGCGATGCCTTCCTCTTCGGCCCCGAGAGCCGCGGCCTGCCGGAAGATATCCGCAACGCCCTGCCGGTCGAGCAGCGCCTGCGCCTGCCGATGCGGCCCGACTGCCGCAGCCTGAACCTCTCCAACACGGTGGCCGTCGCGGTCTACGAAGCCTGGCGCCAGCTGGGTTTCCGCGGCGGCGCCTAGGACCGAATCTCCAGCCGGCGCTCCCTCGTCGGCCTTCCTGAACCATCCTGCGCAGCGTTGCGTCGTAACTTCGGATGCCGAGCGAACCCCGCGTCGGCGGCCGAGGAGAAACTGCATGCGCAAAGCGCGCTTCAAGCCCTACAAGGGCCCGGCCGGTGGCTGGGGTTCGGCGCATTCGGTGGGCGAGATACTGCTGCGCGAACGCGCGCCTCTCGCCGCCGGAAAGGCGCTGTTGAAACAGAACAAACCGATCGACGGCTTCGCCTGCGTAAGCTGCGCCTGGGCCAAGCCGCACCCCAGCCGACCGCTGTCCTTCTGCGAGAACGGTGCCAAGGCCACCGCATGGGAAGTCACCCAACTGCGCTGCGGCCCGGAGTTCTTCGCCCGACATACGCTGCGCGAACTGCGCAACTGGAGCGACTACGAACTCGAGCAGCAGGGGCGCCTGACCGAACCGCTGCGCTGGGACGCCGCCAGCGACCGCTACCTGCCGATCAGCTGGGCGCAGGCGTTCGCCGAGATCGGCGCCGAACTCAAAGGCTATGCCGACCCTAATGAAGTAGTGTTCTACGCCTCCGGCCGCGCCTCGCTGGAGGCCTCCTACATGTGGGCGCTGTATGCGCGCCTGTACGGCACCAATAACCTGCCGGACAGCTCGAACATGTGCCACGAGAGCACCTCGATCGCGTTGCCGGAAAGCATCGGCGTGCCGGTCGGCACCGTCACGCTGAACGACTTCGCGAAGACCGACGGCCTGCTGTTCTTCGGCCACAACACCGGCAGCAACGCCCCGCGGATGCTCCATGAGCTGGAGGCCGCGCGTAAACGCAATGCGCCGATCATCACCTTCAACCCGCTGCGCGAACGCGGGCTGGAGCGCTTCACCAACCCGCAGTCGCCGGTGCAGATGGCCACCGGCGAATCCATCGTGGTCAGCACCCAGTATCACCAGCTTGAGATCGGCGGCGACATCGCCGCCATCGCCGGGATCTGCAAGGCACTCTTCGAAATGGACGACGCGGCCCGCGAGCGCGGGGCCGCGCGCGTGCTCGACGTTGCCTTCATCGAGGAGCACACGGCAGGCTTCGCCGCCTTCGAGCGGCGTATCCGTGGCTATGCCTGGCCGTTGCTGGAACGCCGCAGCGGCCTGACCCGCGGCGCCATGGAGGCCGCCGCCACCGTCTATGCGGGCTGCGAACGGGTGATCGCGGTATACGGCATGGGCCTGACCCAGCACCGCCACGGCGTGCTGAACGTGCAGATGCTGGTCAACCTGTTGTTGCTGCGCGGCAACATGGGCAAGGAAGGCGCCGGCATCTGTCCGGTGCGCGGCCACTCCAACGTGCAGGGCCAGCGCAGCGTGGGGATCACCGAGAAGGCCGCGCAGGTGCCGGCGGACAAGCTGCGCGAGCGCTTCGGCTTCGAGCCGCCGAGCGAGGACGGGATGAACACCGTGGAGGCCTGCGAAGCGATAGTCGCGGGCAAGGTGAAGGCCTTCGTCGCCCTGGGCGGCAACTTCATCCGCGCGATTCCCGACACCGGCCGCCTCGAGCCGGCCTGGTCGTCGCTCAAGCTCAGCGTGCAGATCGCCACCAAGCTAAACCGCAGCCACCTGGTCCACGGCGAGAAGGCCTACCTGCTGCCGTGCCTGGGGCGAACCGAGGTCGACGTCCAGGCCAGCGGCGAGCAGCGCCACACCACCGAGGACAGCACCGCCTGCATCCGTGCCTGGCGCGGCGTGGCGGCACCGGCCAGCGAGCACCTGCTGTCTGAGCCGGCGATCATCTCCGCGCTGGCCAAGGCCACCCTGGCGCCGAACCCGGCCATCGACTGGGATGCCTGGGTGGCCGACTACGGCCTGGTGCGCGACGCCATTGCCGCGACCTACCCGGAGACCTTCCATGACCTCAACGTCAGGATGATGGAACCCGGCGGCTTCCACCGTCCGCTCGGCGCCAGCCAGCGCCAGTGGAAGACGAGCAACGGCAAGGCCAACTTCATCGAGCCGCACACCCTGTCGGTGGACGACGATGTCGAGCAGCGCCCGGAGCGCCGCGACGTGCTGAACCTGATGACGATCCGCAGCAACGACCAGTTCAACACCACCGTCTACGGCTACAACGACCGCTTTCGCGGTATCCACGGCACCCGCGCGGTACTGCTGATGCACCGCAACGACATCGCCCGACTCAACCTGGCCGAAGGCGACAAGGTGCAGGTCAGCACCGCGGTGGACGACGGCGTGCACCGCGAGGTCGGGCCGTTGCGGGTGACGCCCTACGACATTCCCGAAGGCTGCTGCGCCGGCTACTACCCCGAATGCAACGCGCTGATCCCGCTCTGGCACCACGCGGAAAAAGCCAAGGTGCCGGCGGCGAAATCGATCCCCGTCACCTTGCGCCGGGTGATCGCGGTGGGCCAGGACGCCAGCGTACCGGTGGAGCCCGCGCCGCTGCCCGGCTAGTCCGGCGGCCTGTTCAGCCGAAGCAGAGCACGGTCATCAGCAGCCCTCCGCCGGTAAGCATGACGAACAGGCACAGGGCCAGGATGAACGGCCGCACGCCCAGCGCGGCCAGCTTCTCCAGACGCGTCTCGTAGCCCAGCGCGGCCATCGCCATCGCCAGGGCGATCTGGCCGATCAGGATCAGCCCGCGGTGCAGTTCGGCGGGCAGCTGGACGTAGCTGTTGAACAGCACCATCGCCAGGAAGCCGAAGGCGAACCACGGAATCACCAGGCGGCCTTTGCCCTCGATGCCCATCGCCGCCGGATGGCCGCGCCGCAGCCACCACTGGCCGACGATCAGCAGGAAGGGAATCAGCAGCAGCACCCGCAGCAACTTCACGATCACCGCATTCGCCAGCGCATCCGGCCCGACGGCGTCGGCAGCGGCCACCACCTGGGCGACCTCGTGCACGGTGGCGCCGATGTAGATGCCGAATCGCGCCTCGTCCAGCCCCACCAGCGGGTAGAGCAGCGGATAGACCAGCATCGACAGCGAGCCGAAGAGAACCACGGTGGCCACCGCCATCGAGGTCGCCGCCGGCCGCGAGCGAATCGTCGCCTCGGTAGCCAGCACCGCCGCGGCCCCGCAGATCGCGCTGCCGGCGCAGGTCAGCAGGGTGGTTTCCGCATCCAGCTTCAGCAGCCGGGTGCCGATCAGGTAACCCAGCGTCAGCACGCAGCCGATCACCAGCACGTCGAGCACCAGCACCCAGGGCCCGAGGGCGAATATCTGCTGCAGGGTCAACGACAGACCGAACAGCACGATGCCGCCGCGCAGCAGCCAGCGCGTGCAGAAAGACAAACCCGGACGCACGCCGGACAGCGAACGGATGACACCGAGGTTGCCCGCCAGCAGGCCGAGCAACAACGAGAACACCAGGGGGCTGAAACCGCTGTGGGCGAGCAGCGGCACCTGCGAAAGACCGTAGCCTAGCGCCGTCAGTACGCTACAAAGGAGCAGACCCTGCCACATGAAAACCACCTCCAGGCTTGCGAATGTGGTCAGGCTATGGGCGAATAGGTGCTGCTGCGAAACGGTTATAACGATATGACTGATCGGAAAAAGTGAAATGAACCCGAGCGTCACCTTCCGCCAGCTGCAGGTCTTCGTAGCCGTGGCCAAGGACACCAGCCTCGGCAACGCTGCGGAAAAGCTCAACCTCTCGCAGTCGGCCACCAGCCAGTCGCTCGCCGACCTCGAGCACCAGTTGGGCGTCATCCTCTTCGATCGCCAGGGGCGTCGCCTGCAGCTCAACGATGTCGGCAGGCGCCTGCTGCCCCAGGCCGAGAGCCTGCTGCACGAGCTCGGCCAGTTCGTCGAATCGGCGCGCGAGCCGCAGGGATCGCTGCAGGGCACCCTCAACATCGCCGCCAGCGCCACCATCGGCAACTACCTGCTGCCCTCGCTCGCCGGGCGCTTCAGCGAGGCGCACCCCGACGCCAACCTGCACTTGCGCCTGCGCAACACCGGCGAAGTGATCGGCGACATCCTCCGCTTCGAGGCCGACCTCGGCCTGGTGGAAGGCCAGTGCAGCGAGCCGCGGCTGGCCTGGGAAGTCTGGCGCCAGGACGAAATGCTCGTGGTCTGCGCCCCCGCGCATCCCCTCGCCCGCGGCGGACGGCTGAGCGACGAGGACATCCAGAACGAGCCGTGGATTCTGCGCGAACCCGGCTCAGGCACCCGCAGCATCTTCGAGTCGGCGGTGCTGCACCACACCGAACGGCTACGGGTGCGCATGGAGCTTAGCCAGCACGAGGCGATCAAGCAGGCAGTGCGCGCCGGTTTCGGCCTGAGCTGCATGTCGCGCCTGAGCATCGCCGGCGAGCTGGAGCGCGGCGAACTGCTCGCCCTGCAAAACGACTTGCAACTGACCCGCACCTTTTCCCTGGTGTGGCACCCGGAGCGCTATCGCAGCGCGCTCTGGCAGGCCTTCAAGGTGTTCCTTCACGAAGCGCGCTGAGTGCCGTCGCGAGCGCCCGGGCCGAGGCCGGCGTCATTTCCGGCGACCGGGCCGCAGGTTAGGATCGCCGCCAGACACCCTTCACAGGAGCCGCCCCATGTCCGTCTTGCCGCACCGTCCGGTCGATGTCCGCGACCTCGAACTGATCTGCCGGCACCGTCATGCGATGTTCCACGAGGCCGGCCGCGACGCGGCCACGCTGGCGGTGATGACCGAGCATTTTCGACCCTGGCTCGCGCCGCGCCTGGCGGACGGGCGCTATTTCGGCTTTGTCCTGCTGGACGGCGAAACACCGGTCGCCGGCATCGGCCTGATGGCCATCGACTGGCCGCCGCACCCGTCGCACCCGCGCCACGACCAGCGCGGCTACGTGCTCAACGTCTATGTCGAACACAGCCATCGGCGGCGCGGCCTGGGGCGTGAACTGATGCGACTGGCGGAAGCGGAATTCGCCCGCCGCGCGCTGCCGTTCGCCATCCTCCATGCCACCGAAATGGGCAAGCCGATGTACGCCGAACTGGGCTGGAAAGGCACCACGGAGATGGCGAAGGCGCTCTAGGCGGCGATAGCCGCGCATAAAAAAGCCGCCTCGAAAGGCGGCTGATGCGGTTGCTCGAACGCTTGGCGGAAGGCAAAGGCCGACGTTTCGCGGCCCACGCCCCGCGCTCCGTGAACGGGAGCGCGGAGCATCCGCAATGCGTTCAGCGGGCCTGCTTGGCCTTGAACTCGCGACGACGGCGGTGCAGCACCGGCTCGGTGTAGCCGTTGGGCTGCTTAGTGCCTTCCAGGACCAGCTCCAACGCGGCCTGGAACGCTACGCTGCTGGAGAAGTCCGGTGCCATCGGCCGGTAGGCCGGATCGCCGGCATTCTGCCGATCCACCACCGGCGCCATGCGCTCCAGGCTGGCGCGCACCTGCTCCTCGCTGACCACGCCGTGGCGCAGCCAGTTGGCCATGTGCTGGCTGGAGATGCGCAGGGTGGCGCGGTCTTCCATCAGGCCGATGTCATGGATGTCCGGCACCTTGGAGCAGCCGACGCCCTGCTCGACCCAGCGCACCACGTAGCCGAGGATGCCCTGGGCGTTGTTGTCCAGCTCGCTCTGGATGTCCGCCGCCGACCAGTCGCGGTTCGGCGCCAGCGGGATCGTGAGGATGTCGTCCACCGAGGCCGCCGCGCGCTGCGCCAGTTCAGCCTGCACGGCGAACACGTCGACCTGGTGGTAGTGCAGCGCGTGCAGCGCCGCGGCGGTCGGCGACGGCACCCAGGCGGTGTTGGCGCCGGATTTCGGATGGCCGATCTTCTGTTCCAGCATCGCCGCCATCAGGTCCGGCATCGCCCACATGCCCTTGCCGATCTGCGCACGCCCGGCGAGGCCGCAGGCGAGGCCGACGTCGACGTTGTTGTTCTCGTAGGCGCCGATCCACTTCTCGCCCTTCATCGCCGCCTTGCGCACCATCGGCCCGGCTTCCATGGAGGTGTGGATTTCGTCGCCGGTGCGGTCGAGGAAGCCGGTGTTGATGAACACCACGCGATCGCGGGCGGCCTTGATGCAGGCCTTGAGGTTGACCGTAGTGCGGCGCTCCTCGTCCATGATGCCGACCTTGAGGGTGTTGCGCGGCAGGCCGAGGACGTCCTCGACGCGACCGAACAGTTCGTTGGTGAACGCCACTTCCTCGGGGCCGTGCATCTTCGGCTTGACGATGTACACCGAGCCGCGTCGGCTGTTGCTGCGCGTGGTGTTGCCGTTGAGGTTGTGGATCGCCGCGAGGCTGGTGAACAGCGCGTCGAGGATGCCTTCCGGCGCCTCGTTGCCGGCACCGTCGAGGATCGCGTCGTTGGTCATCAGGTGGCCAACGTTGCGCACGAACAACAGCGAGCGGCCGTGCAGAGTCAGCGCGCTGCCGTCGGCCGCGGTGTAGTTGCGATCGGCGTACATGACGCGGGTGAAGACCTTGCCGCCCTTGTTGATGCCTTCGGCGAGGTCGCCCTTCATCAGGCCCAGCCAGTTGCGGTAGATCAGCACCTTGTCTTCGGCATCGACCGCGGCGACGGAGTCCTCGCAGTCCATGATGGTGGTCAGCGCGGCCTCCATCAGCACGTCCTTGACGCCGGCGGCGTCGGTCTGGCCGACCGGGCTGGAAGGATCGATCTGGATCTCGAAGTGCAGGCCGTTGTGCTTGAGCAGCACGGCCTTGGGCTGTGCGGCGTCGCCCTGGAAGCCGATGAACTGCGACTCGTCCTGCAGGCCGGTTTCATCGCCGCCCTTGAGGTTGACCACCAGCTTGTCGCCGTAGACCACGTAGGCCGTGGCGTCGACGTGGGAGCCGTTGGCCAGCGGCGCGGCCTGGTCGAGGAAGGCACGGGCGAAGGCGATCACCTTGGCGCCGCGCACTTCGTTGTAGCCCGGGCCCTTGCTGGCGCCGCCCTCTTCGCTGATCGCGTCGGTACCGTAGAGCGCGTCGTACAGCGAGCCCCAGCGGGCGTTGGAAGCGTTCAGGGCGAAGCGCGCGTTCATCACCGGCACCACCAGCTGTGGGCCGGCCATACGGGCGATCTCGTCGTCGACGTTTTCGGTGGCGATGTGGAAATCCTCCACCGCCGGCAGCAGGTAGCCGATCTCGCCGAGGAACGCCTTGTAGGCCGCGCCGTCGTGAGCCTGGCCGGCACGCGCCTGGTGCCAGGCATCGATCTGCGCCTGCAGCTCGTCGCGCTTGGCCAGCAGCGCGCGGTTCTTCGGCGCCAGTTCGTCGATGAGTTTTCCGGCGCCGGCCCAGAACGCGTCGGCGTCGATGCCGGTGCCGGGAATCGCCTCGTCATTGACGAAGTCGAAGAGGATCTTGGCGACCTGCAGGCCGCCGGCTTGAACACGTTCCGTCATCATCTTCCTCTCTCTTTTCGGGGCCAGCACTGCCTGGCTGGACGATCTTGTAGTGCGGATCGGCGGATACTACATGATGCCTGCGGAAAAATCAGGGGGCCGCCGGGAGCCGCCGAAAGCGCCCTGGCATCGGCCCGCGCCGGCCTATACTCAGCCCTTGCCCACGGAGACCTGACGCATGCCGGTAAGCCTCGCACACCCTGCCGATCTGGATGATCTGACCCGCCTCTTCGGCGGCTATCTGAAGTTCTATGAGGTGCCACAGGCAGAGGAGCCGATCCGCGCGTTCCTCGCCGCGCGCCTGGAGCGGGGCGACTCGCGGCTGCTGATCGCCCGGGATGACGAGGGCCAGGCGCAGGGCTTCGTACAGCTCTACCCGCTGTTCGCCTCGCTGGCGCTGCGCCCCTCCTGGCTGCTCAGCGACCTCTACGTCGCCGAGAGCGCCCGCCGCCTGGGCGTGGCCCGCGCGCTGATGAACGCCGCCCGGCAACTCGCGCAACTCGGCGGCGCCTGCGGCATCCAACTGGAGACCGCGAAGACCAACCTCGCCGGCCAGGCGCTCTACGAAAGCCTCGGCTACGTGCGCGACGAGGTCTATCTCACCTACTGGCTGGCCCTGCCCGACGCCTGAACCGCGGCCGCCGCCTTCGACCCAAAGGAACCTCCGCATGGACAATCTGGTAATCACCGTCATCGCCCCGGACCAGCCCGGCCTGGTGGAACGCCTCGCCGCCTGCGTCGCCGATCATGGCGGCAACTGGCTGGAAAGCCGCATGTCGCGCATGGCCGGGCAGTTCGCCGGGATTCTTCGCGTGTCGGTGCCGGCGGCCGGCCATCGCGGCCTGAGCGACGCCCTGCAGGCACTGCAGACCCATGGCATCCGCGTCCAGCTGGCCGAGGGCGGCGAGCCGCAACGCAGCGGCAAGCCGATCCTTCTCGACCTGGTCGGCAACGACCGGCCGGGCATCGTCCGCGACATCACCCGGCTGCTGGCCGAACACGACGTCAACCTCGAAAGCCTGATCACCGAAGTGCTGCCGGCGCCGATGAGCAGCGAGCCGCTGTTCCACGCCGAGGCGATGCTGGCGGTGCCGCTGGAGCTGTCCCTCGACCTGTTGCAGGAGCGCCTGGAGACCCTGGCGGATGACCTGATGGTGGAGCTGAACCTGCGGACCGACGTCTGACGTCCGCTCAGCTCGCCGCGCGGGCGCGGCGCAGGCCACGCCAGATGTCAACGCTGTAGACCAGCAGGCCCAGCCAGATGCAGGCGAAGGAAAGCAGGCGCACCGGGTCGAAGTGCTCGCCGTAGACCACCACCGCGAGAAGCAGCACCAGCGTCGGCGAGAGGTATTGCAGGAACGCCAGCGAGGTGAACGGCAGGTGTCGCGTGGCCGAGTTGAAGCAGATCAGCGGGAACAGCGTGATCAGCCCGGCGAGCGCCAGCCAGAACGCATCCGCCGTGCTCCAGAAGCTCGCCTGGGTGCTCACGCCGGACGGCCCGAGGATCAGCCAGAGCAGCGCCAGCGGCAGCAGCATCCAGGTTTCCACCACCAGCCCGGGCAACGCCGCCACCGGCGCCTGCTTGCGAATAAGCCCATAGAAACCGAAGGTCAGCGCCAGCACCAGCGATACCCACGGCAGGCTGCCCAGTTGCCAGACCTGCTGCGCCACGCCGAGCGCCGCCAGGCCCAGCGCCAGCCACTGCAACGGGCGCAGGCGCTCGCCGAGCAGCAGCAGACCGAGCATCACGTTGACCAGCGGGTTGATGTAGTAGCCCAGGCTGGCTTCGATCATCCGCCCGTTGTTCACCGCCCAGACGTAGACCAGCCAGTTGCAGGCGATCAGCGAGCCGCTGACGGCCAGCACCGCCAGACGCCGCGGGTTGTCGCGCAGTTCGCGCCACCAGCCGGGATGCTTCCAGACCGTCAGCAGCAGCGCGCCGAACAGCGCCGACCAGAGCACCCGGTGGACGATGATCTCGATCGCCGGAATCGCCTGCAGCATCTTGAAGTACAGCGGGAACAGACCCCAGGCGGTGTAGGCGGCGATACCCAGCAGATAACCGCGGCGCGGGTTGGCGGTGGACATGCAGCAGTCCTGAAGACGGAAGGGCCGATGATTCTAGAGGGCCTGCCGGGGTTTGTCTGGTCGATCAGCTTTGCTGCGGTGCGCATGCGCACCCTACGGCACCGCGCACGCGTAGGGTGCGCCGTGCGCACCGGGGGAATCCCGGCTGCAGGGTGGCTTCGGGCCACGCGACAGGGATGCCCGGTCGACCCGCTTTCGCCGCAGCCTGCCTCGGTGCGCGTGGCGCACCCTACGGCACCGCACACGCGTAGGGTGCGCC
>NZ_JASCPA010000069.1:0-22069 GCF_029959715.1 Pseudomonas sp. PS02288
CGGCCATCCCGCGCGGATGGCCCCAACGTGAAGGGCGCGCCTGTGCGCGCCCCGCAGGCGGCGTCAGTGCCCGCCCACCACCATCGCGGTGAACGGCGAGACGTACGCCTGCAACGTCACCAGCAGGCCCACCAGCACGGCCAGCACGATGGAGTGGAAGAACACGTAGCGCAGGATTTCACCCTCGTGCCCGTACCAGCGCGTCGCGGTGGAGGCGACCACGATCGACTGCGCATCGACCATCTTGCCCATCACCCCGCCGGAGCTGTTGGCCGCCGCCATCAGCACCGGGCTCAGCCCGAGCTGCTCGGCGGTAACCTTCTGCAGCCCGCCGAAGAGCACATTGGAGGCGGTATCCGAGCCGGTCAGCGCCACCCCTAGCCAGCCGAGCAGCGTGCCGAACAGCGGATAGAAGATCCCCGTCGCGGCGAACGCCAGGCCCATGGTCGCGTCCAGCCCCGAGTAGCGCGTGAGGAAACCGAGCGCGAGCATCGCCACGATGGTGATCAGCGAATAACGCACCACCCAGATCGTTTTCACGTAATGCTTGGCCAGGGCCAGTGGCGAGTAGCCCATCAGCAGACCGCCGATGATCGCCGCCAAGAGGATGCCGCTGCCGGTCGAGGTGAACCAGTTGAACTTGTACAGCGCCTCCTCGGTTTTCGCCTGCGGCACGACCGGCGGGACCTTCTCGATCTTCTGGTGGATGGCGTCGAAGGTCAGCACCGGCGAGAAGATCGGGTTGGCCTCGGTCTTCGGCTTGCCGGTGGGGTCGAGCAGCACCGCGCCGGTCTGCGGATCGAGCGCGGGACGGGTATCGAACATCGACTTGAAGCCCTGCGTGCCCCAGGCGAAGACGAACACGGTGAGGATGATCCACGGCATCCAGGCGCGCAGCACGGCGCGCTGGCCGTCGCCGGAGAACGCCGCGGCGCCGCCGGGCTTCTCATCCGGATCGACATCCACCTTGGAATTGTCGACGCGGCCCGACAGCGCCGCCGAGGTGTGGACGGTCTTCGGTTTCCAGACCCGGAGGAAGCCGGTCAGGCAGGCCATCGAGATCAGCGCCGCGATCACGTCCACCAGCATCGGGCCGTGGTAGTTGGAGACGATGAACTGCGGCACGGCGAAGGTGACCCCCGCGATCAGGATCGCCGGCCAGATTTCCATCATCTTGCGCCAGCCGGCGAAGGCCCAGATCAGCCAGAACGGCACGATCACCGAGAAGAACGGCAGTTGCCGGCCGACCATCGCCGACAGCTCCATCTCGTCCAGCCCGGTGACCTTGGCCAGGGTGATGATCGGCGTGCCCAGCGCGCCGAACGCCACCGGCGCGGTGTTGGCGATCAGCGCCAGGCCGGAGGCCGCCAGCGGCGAGAAGCCGAGGCCGATGAGGATCGCCCCGGTCACCGCCACCGGCGTGCCGAAGCCCGCCGCGCCCTCGAAGAAGGCACCGAAGCAGAAGGCGATCAGCAGCAGTTGCAGGCGCCGGTCGTCGGTGATCCGCGCCAGGGAGTCCTGCAGCACCTTGAACGAGCCGTTCTCGGTGGTCAGGCGGTGCAGGAAGATGATGTTGAGGACGATCCAGCCGATTGGCAGCAGACCGTTGGCCGCGCCGTAGAGCGCCGCCGAACCTGCCATGCCGGCGGGCATGCCGAAGGCGAAGATCGCGATGACCAACGCCGAGCCCAGCGCCATCAGGGCCGCCAGGTGTGCCTTGACGTGGAAGAAGGCCAGCGCCGCGAGCATCACGACCACCGGGACGGCGGCCATCAGCGTCGATAACAGCGCATTGCCAAAGGGGTCGTAGAGTTGTTGCCAGATCATGTGCCACCTCTTTTTTTATTGTTAGTAGCGAACGGTACGGAGCGGTCCTGCAGCACGAAAAGCAGCAGCAGTATAGGTCGTTTTCCCAGCCTGCCAGGCCGATCGAAAAAAGCCCGGAAACCTCACTCCTGAGCGCTGTTCGCGGCACTTTCGAGCTTGCGCCAGAGCAGGCGCACGGTGGCCTTGCGCAACAGCGCGCAGCGGTACAGGCGAATCTCCAGCGGCACCTGCCAGTGTTCGCCGCCACACACGCGCAAATCGCCGCGCGCCAGCTCCGCCTCCACGCTCAGCTGCGGCACCCAGGCCGCGCCCAGCCCCTGCAGCGCCATGCTCTTGAGGCTGTCGGCCATCGCCGTTTCGTAGACCGTGGTCGAGCGCAATGCACGCTGGCGCAGCAGCAGGTTCACCGAGCGACCCAGAAAGGCTCCGGCGCTGTAGGCGAGCAGCGGCACGCTCTGCCCGCTGTCGAGATCGAACAGCGGCTGGCCGTCGGCCGCCACCGCGCACACCGGCAGCATCGAGGTGGCGCCCAGGTGCAGCGAGGGAAAGATCTCCGGGTCCATCTGCAGCGCGGCATCCGGGTCGTAGTAGGCGAGGATTAGGTCGCAGGCGCCCTCGCGCAGCGCGTGCACCGCCTCGCCGACGTTGCTCGCCAGCAGGCGGCTGGCGATGTTCAGGCCCTGCTCGCGCAGACCGGCGATCCAGGCCGGAAAGAACCCCAGCGCCAGCGAATGCGCCGCGGCGATCTGCAACACCTCGCCCTGCTGGCCTTCGAGGTGGTGCAGATGGCGCGCCACCTCGCCCAGCTGTTCGACCACGCTGCGCGCGCTGACCAGGAACAGCTGCCCCGCCTCGGTCAGCTCCACCGGCGTGCGCGCCCGGTTCACCAGGGTCAGCCCCAGCGCTTCCTCGAGGCTGCGAATGCGCCGGCTGAAGGCGGGCTGGGTGACGAAGCGCTTCTGCGCCGCCTGGGAAAAGCTGTGCGTGGCGGCCAGGGCGATGAAGTCCTCCAGCCATTTGGTTTCCAGGTTCATGGCGGTTCTCGGCAAGATGGCGAGGAGATTATGCCTCTACTGCATCAGGACGCTCACCCGCTCCTTCATTCAACGGTCGTCGAAATGCACAGCAAGGCGCCGCATCCGCCGGATTTTGGGAACATTACGGCCGGACACGTCCCGTCGCCGGCCAAGGTCACGCGAATGCTCATGCCGTTCCGGCATGGGTCAGCGTTTAACAGCATTGGCCGTCGCCTCGCTGGCCGCCCTACTCTGCACGCCATCGCGGCATCGTCCGCTTTTCCAGAGTCAGCTCACCATCATGTCCAGCGTCGCCGCCCCTCGCATCGAAAAAGACCTGCTTGGCACCCTCGAAGTCCCCGCCGAGGCCTACTACGGCATCCAGACCTTGCGCGCGCTCAACAACTTCCGCCTGTCCGGCGTTCCGCTGGCGCACTACCCGAAGCTGGTGGTCGGCCTGGCGATGGTCAAGCAGGCCGCCGCCGACGCCAATCGCGAGCTGGCTTATCTGTCGGCGGACAAGCACGCGGCGATCAGCCAGGCCTGCGCACGGCTGATCCGCGGCGAATTCCACGAGCAGTTCGTGGTGGACATGATCCAGGGCGGCGCCGGCACCTCGACCAACATGAACGCCAACGAGGTCATCGCCAACCTGGCGCTGGAAGCGCTCGGCAAGCAGAAAGGCGAGTACCAGCACCTGCACCCGAACAATGACGTGAACATGGCGCAGTCGACCAACGATGCCTACCCGACGGCGATCCGCATCGGCCTGCTGCTTGGCCACGACACCCTGCTGGCCAGCCTGGAAAGCCTGATCCAGGCCTTCGCCGCCAAGGGCGAGGAGTTCGCCCAGGTGCTGAAGATGGGCCGCACGCAGTTGCAGGATGCCGTACCCATGACCCTCGGCCAGGAATTCCACGCCTTCGCCACCACCCTCGGCGAAGACCTCCAGCACCTGCGCCGCCTGGCCCCCGAGCTGCTCACCGAAGTGAACCTCGGCGGCACCGCCATCGGCACCGGCATCAACGCCGACCCGCGCTACCAGGCGATCGCCGTCGCCCGGCTCGCCGAGATCAGCGGCCAACCGCTGAAAGCCGCGGCCGACCTGATCGAGGCCACCTCCGACATGGGCGCGTTCGTGCTGTTCTCCGGCATGCTCAAGCGCACCGCGGTGAAACTGTCGAAGATCTGCAACGACCTGCGGCTGCTCTCCAGCGGCCCACGCACCGGGATCAACGAAATCAACCTGCCGCCGCGCCAGCCGGGTAGCTCGATCATGCCGGGCAAGGTCAACCCGGTGATTCCCGAGGCGGTGAACATGGTCGCCTTCGAGATCATCGGCAACGACCTGGCGCTGACCATGGCGGCCGAGGGCGGCCAGTTGCAGCTCAACGTGATGGAGCCGCTGATCGCCTACAAGATCTTCGACTCGATCCGCCTGCTGCAGCGCGCCATGGACATGCTCCGCGAGCATTGCGTGGTGGGCATCAGCGCCAACGTCGAGCGCTGCCGCGAACTGGTCGAGCACTCGATCGGCCTGGTCACCGCGCTGAACCCCTACATCGGCTACGAGAACGCCACGCGCATCGCCAAACTGGCGCTGGACAGCGGCCGCGGCGTCCTCGAACTGGTGCGCGCCGAAGGTCTGCTCGACGACGCCATGCTCGCCGACATCCTGCGCCCGGAAAACATGATCGCCCCGCGCCTGGTGCCGCTGAAGGCGAGCGTTTAAGCCCTGACGCGTCAACGGTTGGGACCACTCTCCCCAAGCCCCTCAGGGAGATACAGCGCGAGCTGTATCTCCTTTTTTCATGGGTCGGAGTCCGGGGTGGGGAGGAGGCAACAAGCGCCGCCGACCTAGAACACCGAGGCCCCGATGCGCTGGCTGAGCAGCTCCAGCGCGGCCATTCCCGCCAGCGAGTTGCCCGCCGCATTCAGCTCCGGCGACCACACGCACACGCTGAAGCGCCCCGGCACGATGGCGACGATGCCGCCGCCCACGCCGCTCTTGCCCGGCAGGCCGACGCGGTAGGCGAAGTTGCCGGCTTCGTCGTACAGCCCGCTGGTGGCCATGATCGAGTTGACCTGCTGGGTCTGCCGCTCGCTGAGAATCTGCGCGCCGCTGTGCGTGCAGAAACCGTCGTTGGCGAGAAAGGAGAAGGCCCGCGCCAGGTCCACGCAACTCATGCGCAACGCGCAGTGGCTGAAGTAGCTGCGCAGCACCGCTTCCACGTCGTTGTGGAAATTGCCGAAGGCCTGCATCAGGTAGGCCATGGCCGCGTTGCGCGCGCGGTGGCGGTACTCGGATTCGGCGACGTGCAGGTCCACCGCCACCTCGCGATTGCCGGACAGGCGCCGGACGAAATCGCGCATGGACAGCGCCGGCGCGGCGAAGCGCGACTGGTTGATGTCGCAGATCACCAGCGCGCCGGCATTGATGAAGGGATTGCGCGGTCGGCCGAGCTCGAACTCCAGCTGCACAGCGAGTTGAACGGTTGCCCGGAGGGTTCGTGGCCGAGGCGCTGCCAGATCGACTCGCCCGAGTGCTCAATGGCCTGTACCAGGCTGAACACCTTGGAGATGCTCTGCACGGAAAACGGCGTCTGCGCATCGCCGGCGCTGAACACCTCGCCATCCAGGCCGTACACGGCGATCCCCAGTTGCGTGGCGGGCACTTCGCCCAGCGCGGGTATGTAGTCGGCCACTTTGCCCTGGCCGATCAGCGGGCGAACTTCGTCGAGGATTTCACTTAACAGCGCGTGCATGCTCAGGCTCCCAGGCAACCTCAGCTAGACGCCGACCGCCCGTGCGAAAGCACAGCGAACGGCCAGAGCGCTCACGAGCTCTCGAACAAACCGTCCCTGACCGGCCCGACTGCCAACCGCTGGCGCACGTCGTCGTCGATGCGCGGGTCGTCCGGGCGGTAGAGCATGACCTGGCGATAGGCACTGACCCGGTTGATCTCCTCGCCGAGGAATTCCCACACCACGCGCGTGCAGGCCGGGGTGCGGCGGTCGCCGCTGGAGACGCCGGTCTTGATGCCATTGAGGCGGGTGATGCGGCTCTTGTAGCTGGGAATGAGGATGGTCTGGCTCATCTCGTTGAGCGTCAGCGACTCGTAGTCGATGAGGAACACCCGGTCCTGCAGGTGGAAAGCCGCGCCCAGGTAGCGGCAGCGCACCCAGTCCTCGGCCGGCAGGTTGCTGCTCGCCGAGCGCTCCTGACGTTCCTGGCGCTCGAACAGGAAGGTGCCGCGCTCCTCACGCAGGTGCACCAGCGAGAGCAGGATGTTGCCCGGCACGGACATGCAGTTGGAGTACTCGAAGTAGTACCCACAGTAGCGCGCCAGGCTGGCGGACTGCTCGCGCAGCGGCTGCAGCAGGCTGTACAGCGGGTCGCCGGAGGGCGTGCTCGGCGTATCGCCGCCGCGCGCGCCGATCAGCCGGGCGAACTGTTCGGGTGGCAGGCCCAGTTCGTAGTCCTCGACACCGAAGAAATCGCCGATGCGCCTGAGGTTGTAGGCGGTGGGCCGGCTCTGCCCGTTCAGGTACTTGTTGAACTGCGCGCGGTTGATCGCGAGCTTGCGGCAAACCTCGGAAATCGACCGGTAGTGGCTGCACAGCAGCTTGAGATTGACACCGATGGAATCAGACATCTGGCGGGTTCGATTGATGCGAATGGCGCTACCTTAGCATCAGATCGCTTCAAGCAGGCAAAGCCTGCGAAATTGACTGGTTCTTCTCGATCACCAACCATTGGTGGTTTCCGGCGGTTTACCCTTCGCAGAACAACAACATAGAGACGCCTCCTATGCTCGATCTTCTGAATGACCTCATCTGGAGCAAGCTGCTGATCGTGATGCTGATCGGCCTTGGCCTGTTCTTCACCATCGCCTCGCGCTTCGTGCAGTTCCGCTACTTCGGCAGCATGTTCCGGATCTTCGCCGAAGCCTTCCAGCGCCAGCCCGGCCAACTCAGCTCGTTCCAGGCGCTGATGCTTTCGGTGGCCGGCCGCGTCGGTGCCGGCAACATCGCCGGGGTCTCGGTGGCTGTCATGCTCGGCGGGCCAGGCGCCCTGTTCTGGATGTGGATCGTCGCCCTGGTCGGCATGGCTACCAGTTACTTCGAATGTTCCCTGGCCCAGCTGTACAAGCGCCGCGAAGCCGACGGCAGCTATCGCGGCGGACCCGCGTTCTACATCCAGCACGGCCTCGGCCAGCGCTGGCTGGGCATCCTCGTGTCGATCCTGCTGCTGATCACCTTCGGCTTCGGCTTCAATGCCGTGCAGTCCTATACCGTGGCCAGTTCGATGCATGACACCTTCGGCGTGCCGACCCACATGAGCGGTCTGGTGCTGGCAGCCATCATCGGCCTGATCATCTTCGGCGGCATCAAGCGCATCGCCCGTTTCGCCGACGTGCTGGTGCCGGTGATGGCCTTCTCCTACATCGCCATGGCGCTGCTGGTGATCGGCTTGAACATCGGTGAGGTGCCGGCGACTCTGGCGCTGATCGTCAAAAGCGCCTTCGGACTGGAGCCGGCGTTCGCCGGCGGCCTCGGCGCAGCCATCATCATGGGGGTCAAGCGCGGTCTGTTCTCCAACGAAGCCGGCTTGGGCAGCGCACCGAACGTCGCGGCGGTCGCCGAGGTCAAGCATCCGGCGGCGCAGGGAATCGTGCAGTCGCTCAGCGTGCTCATAGACACCATCATCCTGTGCACCTGCACCGCGCTGATCATCCTGCTTTCGGGCGTCTATCAGCCCGGCAGCGAACTGTCCGGCGTAGTGCTGACGCAGACCGCTGTCGCTGCCGTCGTCGGCGAATGGGGCCGGGTATTCGTCAGCGTTGCGCTGCTGCTGTTCGTCTTCACCACGCTGATCTACAACTACTATCTCGGCGAGAACGCGCTGGGCTTCTTCAGCCAGAAGCGCACGCCGGTTCAGGTCTACCGTGTCCTGGTCATCGCCCTGGTGCTCTGGGGCTCGATGCAGGACCTCGGCACGGTCTTCGCCTTCGCCGATGTCACAATGGGCTTGCTCGCGATCTGCAACCTGATTGCCCTGGCCCTGCTCTTCAAGGTCGGTTTGCGCCTGATGCGGGACTATGACGCGCAGGTCAGGGCCGGCATCGAATCGCCGGTATTTGATGCCGGGCTATACGCCGACCTCGACCTGGACACCAGCGCCTGGTCGCCGGCGGCGCCGCCGCAGGTCACCGCGAGCGTCCCGCCCACCGTTACCGGCCACCGATAGAGTTTCCGGCACAAGGCGCGCTCACGCGGGCGTCGGCGGCATCCGCCTGCGCCCACGCACGCCCACACCCTCCGAGGGGAACGGCCCGATGACGGCTATCGCAAAACTTCTGGTGCTCTACACCGGCGGCACCATCGGCATGCAAATGACCACGGAAGGCCTGGCACCGGGCTCCGGCTTCGAAGCCCGGCTGCGCGCGCAACAGGCACTGGAGGATCCTGCGGGCCTGCCGCCCTGGGTCTTTCAGGAGCTGCTGCCGCCGCTCGATAGCGCCAACATGAGCCAGAGCCACTGGCTGCAGATGGCCGCGCTCATCCGCGCCGCAGTCGATGAACAGCGCTGCGATGCGGTGCTGGTGCTGCATGGAACAGACACCCTGGCCTACAGCGCCGCCGCGCTGAGCTTCCTGTTGCTTGGCCTGCCCGCCCCCGTGGTACTGACAGGCTCCATGCAGCCGGCGGGAGCGCCGGGCAGCGACGCCTGGAGCAATCTGTTCGGCGCGATGCGAGCGCTGCACGACGGCCTGAAAACCGGCGTTCATTTGTTCTTCGACGGCGCCCTGATGCACGGCGCGCGGGTCACCAAGCTGCGCAGCGATGCTTTCGACGCCTTCACCGTGCTGCGGCGCCGGCGAGAGGGTGAGATAGCCGGCGCATTGCTAGCCGCACTCGACTACCGTCAGCCGCGCCAAGCGGTGAACCTCGCGGTACTGCCACTATTTCCCGGCATCCGGGCCAGCCACGTCCGCGCCCTGCTCGCCAGCGGCGTGCGCGGCCTGCTGCTGGAGTGCTACGGCAGCGGCACGGGCCCCTCGGGCGACGCCGACCTGCTCGCCGCCCTGCGCGAAGCCCACGCCGACGGCGTCGTGCTCGCCGCCATCAGCCAATGCCCACAGGGCCACGTCGAATTCGGCGTTTACGCCGCCGGCAGCCAACTGCGCGACGCCGGCCTCATCTCCGCCGGCGGCATGACCCGCGAAGCCGCACTCGGCAAACTCTTCACCCTCCTGGGCGCCGGCCTCGGCCAGGCCGAAGCGCGACGCTGGCTGGCGCTGGACCTGTGCGGGGAAATGGCGGAACGCTGAGGATCAAGGAAAGCGTCGCCTGGCGGGCGGTTTCTAGCGCCGTCAAACAGGCGCCGCTGATCCAGGCCTGCCAAACGACATTCGATACGGCATCTGCACAAGCTTCCTCTTCAGCCAGCGCCGCGACGGTGCTGCGCCGGATTCCCGCTCATGCCGGCCGCCGGCCCAGCCAGCGCATCAGCCGCGACGACGGTTGCGGCGCTGCGCGGAAGGCCTCGAGCAGTTCGTCCAGGCCTGCCCGGCGCGTAGGGTCGAATGCCAGGCCGGCCTGCAAGGCACGGGCAATCGAGGGCGCCAGGACCGAGGCTTCTGCCTGCAACTGCATCGCCCGCGCCTGCTTGCCGCTGAGGCGGCGGAACGGATGCCGCCCCGTACATAGCTCGTAGAGCACGCAGCTCAGCGCGTAGATGTCGACAGCGGCGCTCAGCGCCTCGCCATCCAGCAGTTCCGGCGCGGCATAGCGCAACGTCCAGGCGGCGAAACGGCTGCGGCACAATTGCGGCAACCCCTGCAGGCGGTTCTCCTGGGCCTGGCCGAGCCCGAAATCGAACAGCCGCAGACCCTGATCGCCAACCATCACGTTGCTCGGTTTCAGGTCGCCATGCAGCACGCCGGCGGCATGCGCATGGGCCAACGCTTCCAGCAGCGCCAGCCCTATCTCCCGCGCATCGCCCCACGGCGCGCCGGCCGGGTGCTCGTCGATGAAGCGATCCAGCGTGCAACCGCTCAGCAGCTCGAGCGTGATGAAGGCGCGCTGGCTCAGCGGGTCGATATCGAACGCATGCAGTTGCACGACATTGGGGTGGCGCAGGCGGCTGGTCAGTGCGAACTCGCTGTAGAGCAGTGCGCTGGCGTCCGGGTATTCGGCGAAGTCTTCGCCGAGGGTCTTCAACGCCACATACGGCTGCGGGTCGCCGAACTGTTCGCGCAGCAGGTCGCACGCCTGGTAAACGGCGCCCATGCCACCGACACCCAGAAGCCGCTCTATCCGGTAGCGCCCGCAGAGCACCTCGGGCAATGCCGCCGATGTCGGCGTCAGCGGTGGCACGCGCGGCCCGCTACGCGCGCCGGCAGCGAAGGCAAAATAGGTCAGGTCCGGGTCGGCGACTGCCTCCGCGGCGAGGGGATTCGCCGGATCGGTCATGGGCGTACCACCACGGCGCTGAGGTTGTCCCGCGCCGCTCCGTCCAGCACCTCGTCGAACAGACGCCGGATCGCCAGCTGCGGCGATGGCAGGCTGAGCGCCGCCCCCAGCGCACCGACGGACAGCTCGCGATAGAGCCCGTCGCTACAAAGCAGAAACACGTCGTCCGGGAAGATATCGAACTCTAGGATATCCAGACTCAGCAGCTCGGCGACGCCGATGGCGCGGGTCAGCGCCTGGGCCGCAGGATGCCGCGCCGCCTGCTGCGGGCTGAGTTCACCACGGTCGAGCAGTTGCTGCTCCAGGGAATGATCACGTGACAACTGATAGAGCCTGCCGCGCCGCCAGAGATAGCAGCGGCTGTCCCCGGCCCACACGCACGCCCCCCGCGCGCCCTCCAGCAGCAGCGCTACCACGGTGCTACCGATGACCGGGTCGGGCCGCTCGGCGGTGACGGTAAGGTGCTGATGCAGGCGCCGGTTGATCTCGTGCAGGCAGCGCCGAAGGCCCTGCACACGCACCTGCAGATCGCGCTCATCGGGCAGCCCGGCCAGTCGATCGACGATCAGCCGGCTCGCCAGCGCGCCACGCTGATGCCCGCCCATGCCATCGGCGACGACCCACAGGCGGCGCTCCGGCAGGTCGAGAAAGGCATCCTCGTTGCGCGCGCGAACCTTGCCGGTGTCGGTCCGCGCCGCGCTGCGCAGGCGCTCGGCCAGCGCGCCCATCACAGGGTTTCCGGCAGCTTGAAGTCACGCAGCATCGCCACGTCGAAGGGGTTCGGCGAACGCTGGCTATGCAGCAGGTAGTTGGCTCGCAACCCGCCCAGGTCGGCCTTGAGCATCAGTACATCGCGGCCGCTGTAGTACTCGGTCTGCATCAGGTCGATCAGGCGAAACAGCGACCAGGGCCCGGTATTGCGCTCGATGCCCACGCGCCGGCCGCCCAACTCCTCGACCACCAGGCTGGTCCGCCCGTCGCTGGCTGCCGCCGGCCAGTGGAAGGCGGTCGGCACGATGGGCCCGTGGCGGTACTCCAGCTGTTGTTCCCCCACGCTGAAATCCGCGCGCCCCAGGCTGGAGTCCAGCGAATAGGGCTCCAGCGTGAATAGCACCTGCGGCTCGCTGGCGTTCTCGGCGAAGAAGCTCTGGCGGATGATTTGCGCGTGCGCCATTTGCAGGAGGAATTCGCGTGACAGTGGCAGCCCGCGGCCATCGACCCGACGAAGTTGATAACGGTCGGCAGCACCGCTGACGAAGGGTCTCAGGTAGGCCTCGAAGAAGCGCTCGGCGATCCCCTGGCTCTTGAAGAACTCTCGGAAGTCGGCAAGCGCCACATCGCTGGCACTGCTCGCGTCGAACGGATAGCGGCGGTTCAGCGAGCCCTGATAGGCCGCATACAGCTCGCTCCGATAGCGCTGGTTCAGATAGTCATGGGCCCCATTGAGCACCAGCATCCAACTGTCCTCGGCAAGCCCACCGAGCCAGGCGCCGACCGGTTGCGGCAGACGGGCGGAGCTACCGCGCAGCAGATTGATCGCATCGAGTTGGCCCCCCATGCGCGCCTTGGCCAACTCGAAGGCGGCCTGCTCGGGCGCACTCGCGCTGGCCAGGCCGGCAAGCTGCTGCTGCAGCCCGTCGAGGGCCTGCAAGGTCGTCAGCAGGAGCGGAGCGGGACCGCCGTTGTCATCCAGCAACTGGTGCAATGGCAGAAAGCGTCGCTCCACGGCCTTGCGCGCGGTATCCGGCAGCGCCTTCGCCAGGCTTGCCTGGGCCTGTTCCGCGACGCCGGCCAGCTTGACGAGCCTGGGCTTCGCGCCAAGCGCCTTCGCGGCATCCGCGAGTTCCGGGCCCTCGTCGGTCACGTCGGCGAGGCCGCGAAAACGGGTGTTGTCCCGCACCTCGGCGAGCAGTTGCAGCAACGGCGAGTTCGCCGCGCTCAGGCCGGCAAGCTCTTCGGCCCCCTGCCGGGGGTCGCCGATCGGCTCCAGGGAAAGCTGCGCCAGCGCCTCGGACCAGTAGTTGGCGTAGTCACGAAAATACAGCTGCTCGATGTCCACCAGCAGGCGACTGAGATCGCCACCGCTCAACCCGTCACCCTCCCCTAGCACCCAGTTGTCGCGCATCAGGTCACGCACCAGCGTTGGACCCTGGCCGACGAAGAATTGCCCGTAGCCTCGCTGGGTGTAGAACCCCGGAATAGCGAAATCGCTTCCTCCGAACAGCGCGGCCTGCGGCCCCAGCTGTTGGGCGAAGCGGTAGTCCGGCAGGCTGCGCGCCTGTTCACGCAGCATCCGATAAACGACGTTGGCCAGTGATTCGCGGCGAAGCACTTCTCGCGCCTGCGCGACCAGTCGATCATCCAGCACGTAGCTGAAGGGCCCGCCGAGCAGGTGTTCGAGATGCTTGCTCAACCCCTCCTGAACCTGTGCGTTACCGGAATAACGCTGCGACCAGTCGGCGGCAAGCCGCTCACGTAGAACCGCAGGGTCGCGGCGCTCCTCGAGATTCAGCATGAGGTAGGCGCGCAAGCTACCGAGCAGACGCTCGCGGTCGCCCAGGCTGGCGCGGACCTGCGCAGCCAGTTGCCCGGCGATACGCGGCAACAGCATGTGCTCCAGGTCGCGCCGGTAGTTCTGCGTGACGCTGGGCTCCACCTGGCGCCGCTGATACAACCCGGCCCTGTCGACGATCGACACCTCGTCGGAGTCCGGAAACACCTGGGTGGCCGCAAAGCTGTCATCGAGCGCCTTCAGTACGGAGCCGGCATCACCCTGTCGGGCCGTTTCGCTACGCCCAGAGCCGAGGCCTTGCGCCAATGCGCGCAACTGCTCGAGGCGGTTCTGGTTCGCCGAAAAGCCATTGGCCCACAAAGCGCCGAAGCCCAGCAGACAGATGCAGGCGGCGACATACAGGCCGCGCTGCCCCCAGTCGATGCGCCGCCGCTCCCGCTGATCGAGCCCGGCGAGTTCGGCTTCGGGAAAGATCACCTGATCCATCAGGTGATGGATGAACCACGCACGTCCGCGCCGGAACGTCGGCAGGGCGCCGCTCGCCAAACCCAGCTGGCGCCCTATGGCACGCGTGTCCGGATCGAGTTCGTCCTGTACCTGCGGCGCACTGGTCAGGTAGAAGCCCCGTAACTGGCTGGCGCGTTGGTAGCGGTTTCCGGAGAAGGCCAGTTCGATGAACAGGCACAGGTGTTCGCCGATCTGTCCCAACTGGTGGGGAAAGTCGAGAATCCGCCCGCGCCGCTGGGTATCGCGCTCCTGGTGCATGCGCTGGATCACCTGACTGTTCAGGCGACGCAGCAGCTCTTCGAACTCCTGGCGGACTATCTGGGCGTCCGTACCGTTCTGTTCCTGGCGAAAACTGGTGCCGAGCACCTGGTCGCTTTCCTCTCGGGAAAGCGTATCGAAGAACTCCTCGAAACCAGGCACCTTGTCGGCCTTGCTCAACACGAGGTAGACCGGCACTTCCGCGCCGAGTCGCTGGTGCAGCTCGTGCAGGCGTTGACGCACCTGGCGGGCAAGCGCCTCCAGCGCCTGCTCGCTCTCGTTCTGCAGACAATCGACCGGAACATTCACCAGCACGCCGTTGAGGGGACGGGCACGCCGCCGACGCAGCAGGCCAAGCAATGTCTGCCAGGCCGACGCGTCCACTGCTGCATCCGGCTGTGTGAGGTAACGCCCGGCGCAATCGATGAGGACCGCATGCTCGGCAAAGTACCAGTCGACGTTTCGGGTGCCGGATACCTCGCGGGTCAAACGATCCTCGCGTGGGTTAAGGGGGAACTCCAGGCCGGAAAAGTCCAGCAGGCTGGTTTTGCCGCTGCCTTGCGGGCCAAGCAGCAGGTACCAGGGCAACTGGTTGCGCCAGTGCTCGCTACGTCCGCGGTAGAGGCTCGAACGACGCAGGGTGCGCAAGGCGTCGCGGTAACGGCTGCGCAACTCGCCCTGCTCCTCGTTGAGCAGGCTGTCGCGGCGCTTGCGTTGCTGCGCCACCTCGTCCGTTTCCTCGCGTTTCTTGCGGGCCGTCGCGCGCCAGTTGGCGAATACCATGCCGAGGCCCCACAGCAGGAACAGCACGCTGATGCTCAGCAGTCGGCTGTCTGCGGATTCCCAGAAGCGGACGTCACCCACCGCCAGCAAGGGTCCGGCAAACCATACGAGCAGCGCCAGCAGAAACACGAGACAGAGTGTCCAGACCCATGTCCTACGCATGAAGGCGCCGAGTTTGGCGAAGAATCCTTTCATTTCTTCCATCCTCGATTCACTGACGGTCGGTGGCGACCGGGTCGGGCAGTCGGTAGGACTGCAGTACGGCTTCGCGCTGCGCCTCGAGCGCCCAGGCAAAACCGCCATAGGTGATCGCCAGGCAAATCAGCGTGAACAGCGCCACCATCCACCCTGGAACGATGCGCACCAGGCGTCGTCGCGAATCCTTCAGCCCCTGCCAGTGAGGCGAGACATCCCGCGGGACATCGCCACGCAGCTGGCGAATCTGTCGATACAGGCTGTCGCGGATCGCCTCCAGCTCCAGCATGCCGCGCGGGAGGACACGAAACTTGCCTTCGAAGCCGAGGGACAACGCCAGGTACATCAGCTCCAGCATCGGCAGGTGCTTGACCGGGTTGCGCGAAAGCCGCTCCAGCAGCTGGAAGAACTTCTCGCCGCCGAAGGTTTCGTTGTGGAAGGTGCTGAGCAGGCTCATCTGCGACCACTCGCTTTCGTTGCCCCAGGCCGTGGTCACCACCGCTTCGTCGAGCACCGTGCAGAGCACATATCGGGCGGCCATTACCTGGCTGCTTTCGGCGCCGTCATGCAGCGCGCGGTGCTCGAACAGCTTGATCTCGCTGGCCAGGCGGGCCTGCAACGCGCCGATATCCTCGGCCTCGAAGCTGTGCTTGAGGCGCACCACGTCCGAGAGCAGCGCCGAGGCGGCGGCCACCAGCGGATTGAGGCCGAGGTTGAACGCCTGTGCCGGACGCAGGCGGGCGGCGTAGATCATCCGCTCCTCCAGTTGCTCATACCGGGGCGGCGCGGCGAAGTCGGTGAGCGGGCTTTGCGCCGGCGCATCGCCGTGGCGATTGACGATGACGGTCCTGTCGTCCTGTGCGTAATCCATTTCTCTGATCATGTCGTTCAGTTCCTGATCGCCCAGAATTTCAGCTCGAGACCGGGAAATTCACCGGACAGGTGGAAGGCGAAACCACCGGAGCGCTCCAGTTGCGCCAGTTCCTCGGAGTTGAGTTCGAGCGCGAAATAGGTCTTGCCGGCATGGAACGGAATCTGTCGTGGCGCCACCGGCAGCGGCTTCACCCTGATTCCGGGCAGATGGAGGTTCACCAACTGGCGGATACGCTCCACCGGGCCGACCTTGAGATGCGCCGGCAGACGATTGCGCAGTTCCTCGGAGTCGCACTGGGCGCTGGCGGCGAGGATGAACGAAGCCGCGCCAAGCAGCGTGTGATCATGCAGCGGTGACACCTGGATACCGTACTGACGCTGCTGCAAGAGCAACTCGATGGCGTGCTGTTCGAGCACCATCGACAGCACCTGACGGATCGCATCCATCAACCGGCGAAAACTCAGGCCCTGGTCGCTGTGCTGGTAGCGACGGTCCAGACGTGGGCGCTTGCTCTCGCTGGCGAAGGTCGCCAGCTCACCGAGCAGCCCGAGCAGTTCGCGAAAAATCTGCTCCGGATGTACCTGCTCGATGCCCAGGTAATGGCGCAGGAGCGGCTCGTAGCGGTTTATCAGCTGGAGCATCATGAAGTCGCCGACTTCGGCGCCGCCGACCTTGCCGGTGGCACTAATCCGCTCCGCGAGCGTATCGCCGCGATGAGCCAGCATGCTGATCACTTCCTTGAGGCACGACTGCAGATAGGCGGAGGCCTGGAAGTGCAGGAAGGTCGGAATGAACTCCGGATCGAGACTGACCAGCGCGTCCGGCGTGGTATCCAGCACATCGCAGAGCTTCAGTTTGACGTAGGCCTGGTCGCTTTGCTGCTCGCCGAGGAGCAGGCGGAAATCCGGCCGCGCGCAATTGACCTGGCTCGCCGCGGCGTCGCCCGCGTTGGAATCGGTCACCTCGGTTTCGATGGCGGTGTAACGCGCAAGAACGTCCTTCTGCTCGACCCGGCGGGTTTCGATGTGATTGCCAGAAACCAGCGGCAGGGCCAGGTAGATCGGCGTATTACCCGTGTTCGGAGGAACGTCCAGCGCCAGCGGCTCGCGCTCGGCGCCGATCTCGAACAGTGTCCCATCGGGCAGGATGCCGCTGGCCTGACTTAGCACCAGTTTTCCGGTCCCGAGGAACTGGCGGTCGATCTCCAGGGAGAAAAAGCCCCACGCGTAGCTTTCCAGGCGCTGCGTGCGAACCTTGAACTGGTAGTCGTAGTACCGGTCGTTCTGCTGGAAGTGCTGCGGGCGCAGCAGCATGCCCTCTTGCCAGACCACCTTCTGCGTCGTCATGGCCGGTTACCCACCCGGGCCGCGACGCTCGCGGGATCCTCGATGCCGCGTTCATCCAGCAGCAGCGTGATGGTCTTGCGCTCCTTCGGCTGCAGCGCGATCACGTAACGCCAGCGGGCCTCCGGCAGGTCGCGATAGGCCGCCAGAACGCCGACGTAGCGGCTGCCCTCCTGAACGGACAGCTTCAGTTGCCGTTCTTCGCCCGGCCGCAATTCGAGCTCCTCGAGGGCAACCAGATCCGGCGAAAGGGCTTCCTTGGGACGCTGATAGAGGGAAAAGAAATCGGCATTCTCGAACGCCACGGGATGCTTCAGCTCGAGCAGGCGCAGGACGATCGGAGAGGGCCGCCCATTGAGGTCGGGGTTCAGGGTGTCGCTGCCGCGCAGCTCGAGATCGAGCTTGGTCAGGGTCGAGTACGGCGACAACGAGGAGCAGCCGGCCAGGACAAACACGGCGGCCGACAGGGCCAGCAAGCGAATCATGGGCATCATCCTTGAAGGTCATTGTTGAGGGTCGCGATGAGCCTGACCTGTTCTTCATAGGCCTTGGCGAAATCGCCGGCGAACAGCCGTTCGCTCCATTCATCGTCCTGCCGAATGACCCGGTGCAGGCGTCCGTAGGCGCGCCACCGCGCACCCGCGGTGGCGAACGGCGATTTGCCCTCGCGCTCGAAGCGCAGCGCCAGTTGCTCGGGCGACAGCAGTTCCAGCTGGCTCTTGAGCGCCGTCCGGCTCGCGGCAAGCAATGCCACCTGATGCGCCTGCAGGTCGCGAAAGCCACGGTTGATTGCCTGTTCGGCGCTGAGCTGTCCCGGACCAGACTCACGTAACAGGGCGGTCAGCGCCGACTGCCCGTCCGGGTCGTTCTTGAGAGGGTTGTTCCCGGTGGGCTGCACCGTCGTCAGCGGCAGACGCAGCTCCTTCTTCAGTTCGCGGCGCGTGCTCAGGCTCTGCTGCAGCCCGGCGATGCTTTGCCGAAGAAGGCGTGCGGTTCTGAGCACCAGGGCTTCCCGCTGCACATCGTCGAGCCCGGCGAGGTCGACGCCCAGGGCTCGTGCATATCGCTCCCAGAAGCTCTCCGGAAAAGTTGGTGGCGCCGCCGTTGTGGGCGCAGCAACCGCAGCCACCGCCGGAACCAGCGCGGGGATCGGCAGGCTCTCGGTGTCTATCCGCGCGTAATCGCGCTGCTGCGCTGCGGGAGGCTGCGGACGGGTCAGCGCCGCGAGTTCATCGACCTCGGCGTAAATGCGCTCCTGCTGGTCCAGCGCGGTCAGCGGGTCCAGGTCGAGAAAGGCATCGTCGGGAATGATGCTGCCGGCGGGCTGCGGACGGCCGACGTCGCCCTCGAACGAGGCGGGGTCCTGAACCAGCCGCGCACGAATTTCATAGTCGCCGAGGCAGTACACCGCGCCATGTTCGATCCGTTGCGGCTGACCCTTGCCCAGGCTGGCACCGTTATCCTTGAGCTGGATGCCGTTGCTGCTGGTGTCGGTCAGATAGAAGGCGCCGTCGCGGTAGCTGACTTGAGCATGACAGCCAGACAGCACGCGCTTGCGGTCGGGAATGACCCAGTCGCAGTTGTCCGCGCGCCCAATGATCCCGCCAGCCTGCTTGAAGGTCTTGCTGGTGAGCAGGCCGGGGGCGAACTGCTGCGTGCCGACCATATCGAAAACCAGTTCCATGGCATGTAACTCCTTGCCTTCAGTTACCGCGATTGGTCACCTGCGGATCACCCAGCGGCCGATACTGATCGTCGTTGAACCGGTAGTTTCCGGAGCAACCAGCCAGTGCCATTGCCAACAGGCTACAGAGCAATAATCTGTTCATTCCATCGGCCCTCCCTGGGCCTAAATGTCGGCTTAATAGGCTCCTCGCAACTACGCGCGAGCAGCGCCTACCAGGATCCATAGGGAATCCCGAATTTTTCGATATAGGCTTTGGACTCCGGCTCGAGCGGCAGGGCGTATTGACCACCACTTCTCCCCAGGAATGGTCCGATCTTCACCACTGCCCCCTGCACACGAGCGACCTCGATGGCGGGAAGGCATACCCCCATAATCCAGGTCTTGGTGACGCCACCAGGTGCCAATCCGATAGTCAGGGTGTTGCGGTAATCGGTGATCCATTTACCCAAACCGCGGCAGTAGACTTGCTCGCTACTGAGCATCTGCTGGCGGGTCGCCTCGGGAATTTCAATGTAGGCCTCGTAGGTCCGCGGCTCGGCCAAGGATTGCCAGCGCACGTAGATCAAGCGGGGCAGGTCGGCGCCATGGACGTTCTTGCCTTTTCCCCCTCCCGGGTTAGCTGGCCACCCCTCCGGCTTACCCTTGAAGTTAGGTGGGGTCTGAACCGACGCAATGCCACTCATCGCTCGCCGAAACACATGCCCCTGGATGTCCACCGCGTCCGCCGTTTCGATCCACACTTCCATGTAGCTGGGCCCCCCGAAGCCTAGCCACCAGGACTCATAGGGCAGTGGCCGACCAAGGCCATGGACGCAACCGGCGAGCACAAGGCCGAAGCAAAGCACGCAGAGACGCTTCAGCTCATTCATTGGGATATTCCTCCCGTACTCCGCTATCGGTCGGCCGATTGGCGAAGACGATACTGAGGGATGCATTCCAGTGCGCGGATAGATGGATGTAGTGCCGATACAGAAGGGACTCTTCAGCCTCGCTCAGCGCTGGGGTGGCACTTTCGCCGAGGACGAGTGCCTGCAGTTTCTGAAATATGGACTCCAGCTCGACCGGGAAAGCCAAGTGCGGGCTCGGAGGGATATCCTTGAAGGGCACCTTTGCTTTCACCGCCGCCTCGCGCATCGCTCGCAGGTACACCAGAGAAAGCCCACCCGCCACCTGGCGGTCGCTGCGCACCGCGGCGTACACGCGTTTCTCTTCCTGATGCCAGGCTTTTCTATAGTTGTTCTCGCTGTTCACTGCCCAACTGACGATCTCCAGTTCCAGCCCGTAGCGCTGGAGTGGAAGCAGATCCGCATCGAGCGCCCGGAGGGTGTCCAGATAAGCCTTGGACCGCTCATTGGAAATGTAGGATTTCTCCGTGCTGAGGCGCGGTTTGCTCAGCAGCAGCCGTTCACGGGCCTGCGGCAGGTATCCGCCACCGATATCCGAATGAGCGCCGGGAAGGACGATGTCGTTATCTGTCTTGATCAAGGCAAAGTTGTAGCGATGTTCGTCGCGAGCGACGAACTGCACGACCTTGCCGATATCCCCCGGAGCCAACCGCAGATTCAGGCCGGGATTGAGTGCATTGGCCGGGGTGAGATCGCCGTGCAGCGGATCGAAAATGCCGGCGACCGTATCGAACAGACCAACGAAGGTGATGCCGAAGTCGACCTTGGGCTGCCAGGCAAACCCCGGAGCCAGCATCGGCGAGTCTGCTGGCAAAGCAGAAGCAAGCAGGCTGCCCGGACCTTTCAACAAATCGTTGGCGAAATGCCGGGCCGCCGCAGCACCGCGGCTGAAGCCAAACAGGTCGAACTCGATGCGACGGATCAGAACATCGGGATTTTTTTCGACAAACCGAGCCACACGCTCTTGGATAGTATCTGGAGCCTGCTTGACTCTCACCAGAACGCCCGTTTCGCCCAGACCGGTCACCTGGCTATAGAGGGAATCATCACCGCCGCTGCTGGTACCGATCCCTTCCATGTACACAGCGAAAGAAGCCTGCCTAGCAGCGGGCCCCAGCTCTTCGTAGCTCTGGTCGACATACAGGTCATACAGCCGCGCCACGTTAGTGGTGTCGTTGCCATAACTATTGTTCGGGGAGCGGCCCAGCCCGTCGTAACCATAGGCCGCACAGAACCGACGAATATCTTCCGCCGCACCTTCAAGGTCGACATCCCTGGCGTGGCAGCCCGCGACGCTCTCACTGTTGGACCGGTTGTTGCCGGTGCCGTCGAAGAACACACCGATGCGCAGCGTTATTCCGCCCTCTTCAAGCTCTTCTTCCTCCTCCTCTTCTTCTGCAACTGGGCTGCTGAAAAGCACTGTCGCAAGCGCGTTCGACAGGGGCTTGCTCAGCACTTCACCGGCCTGGGATACGGCGGCGGCACCTGGAAGCAACGGGCCGAGGATACGGATGCTAGCACCCCGTCCTGGCGCGCCGCCCGAGTTCATTTTCACCGTGGCGCCGTTGATGCAGATGCCACTGGCATCCAGCTTTATCCAGCTACCACCGCCCTTGAGGGTCAGTTCGCTGCCGGCTTCGAGAACCACCTTGAAACCGCTACCCAGATGGATTTCCTGACCGGCTTCGACGAACTGCCCGTTACCTATTCTGACGTGCTGACTCCCCCCAATCCCCAGGTGGTCATCGGCCCTGACCTCCACCCGTCGGTCGGCGTGGGTGGTGCGGTGTTCCTCGGCCTTGAGCTCGGTGTAGCTGTTGGCTTCCACCGTGTCGTGGCGTTCGTGGCCGATGCGGATCCTCTGGTCGTGCTCGATGTTTTCGTCCCAGTCGCGCTGGGCGTGCAGATAGATCTGTTCCTGACCCTTGCGGTCTTCGATGCGCAGTTCGTTGTAGCCGGCTCCGCCGGGCGAGCTGAGGGTCTTGAACACGCTGCGGGTCTTGTTCGCCGGTAGCGCGTAGGGCACCACGTGTTCCTTGTGGTACAGGCAGCCGCTGATCAGCGGCTGGTCCGGGTCGCCTTCGAGAAAGCTCACCAGCACTTCCATGCCGACCCGCGGGATGGCGATGCCGCCATAGCGGTCGCCCGCCCAGCTGCTGGACACCCGCAGCCAGCAGCTGGTCCTGTCGTCGGCCTGGCCGTGACGGTCCCAGAAGAACTGCACCTTGACCCGGCCGTATTCGTCGCAGTGGATTTCCTCGCCAGGCGGGCCGGTGACTACCGCGCTCTGGCTGCCGAGGATGCGTGGCTTGGGATGGTTCAAGGGCGGGCGGTAGGGCACGTCCCAGGGCAGGGCGCTGAAGTGGTTGCGGTAGCCTTGGGTAAAGCCTTCTGCCTGCTCCTGATGAATCGACTCTTCCAGCACCTGCGGTTGCTTGCCTTCGTGGAGCACTTCGTCGAGCAGCCAGAGCTGGTTCCAGGCGCTGCGCGGATGGGCGGCGAGGGCGAGGAAGTGGCCGCTGGAGAGCGTGGGCTGATCGCTGTCGCCTTCGGCCAGCTGGTAGTCGGCGCGATGACGTTCCAGGGCGCGCTTGGCCAGGTGCTTGCCGCGGCTCCGATCGACGAAACGGCCGGGATAGTCGTAGTCCTCGAGGTCCGGCTGGGCGTCGCTGCGGGCTTCGCTC
>NZ_JASCPA010000006.1:0-106927 GCF_029959715.1 Pseudomonas sp. PS02288
CTGATGGGCGACCAGCCGGCGCAGACCATGCTCAATCCGGGCGGCCTGAAGAGCTACTGCCACGGCCTGGACAACCTGCACAAACATCCGGGCATCAGCCACCTGGCCGGCTCGACCCAGGAGGGCAGCCAGGCCCGGCCGCAGCTGTTCAAGGCCGACGTCAGCCTGCTGCTGAACGGTGACGAACTGCTCCAGGAAGAGGTCTTCGGGCCGACCACCATCGTCGTCGAAGTCGCCGACAAGGCCGAACTGGTCCAGGCGCTGCACGGCCTGCACGGCCAGCTCACCGCCACCCTGATCGCCGAGCCGGCGGACCTGGACGCCTACGGCGACCTGCTGGCGCTGCTGGAACAGAAGGCCGGGCGCCTGCTGCTCAATGGCTACCCGACCGGCGTGGAAGTCTGCGATGCGATGGTGCACGGCGGCCCGTACCCGGCGACTTCGGACGCGCGCGGCACGTCGGTGGGGACGCTTGCCATCGACCGCTTCCTGCGCCCGGTGTGCTACCAGAACTACCCGGACGCCTTCCTCCCCGAAGCGCTGCGCAACGCCAACCCGCTGGGCATCCAGCGCCTGGTGGACGGCACGCCGAGCCGCGAGGCGTTGTAACCCCCACGGCGGGCTGGGCAGAACGCCCGGCCCGCGCTGTTTCAACCGCATTGCCTTCGGGTTTCGTCCGATCCATTCGCGCTACACCTGCTGCGCGGAAGAACCGCTGGGCCAAATCCCGGCGGTTTGCGGTACTATCCGCCGCCGCGGCCAGCAATGTGCCATCAGCCGCATAGTCAGCGCTCCAGCGCTTATCAAGGATCGATAGAAGGAACGTCCAATGGACCGGATTCGCCGCGCCCTTTTTGCCCTACCCGTCATGTTCCTGCTCGTTCTCACCGGCTGCGCCACGCCGCAGGGACCGGTGCCCCTGGACCAGGCCTTCTGGGCCGATCAGCACGAACGCATCGGCATCGCCATCACCGAAGTACCCAAGCCACAAGCGCTGATGGCCGGCCAGCAGGGCCTGCTGGATGTCGCCATCAACACCGCCACTTCCGCCACGATGCGCAGCAAGGTCGAGACCTGGGACACCACCAGCCTGAAGGACTTTCCCAAGGAGGTCGCCAAGACGCTCACCGAGCGTGGCTACCAGGCGACGGTGCTGGAGCAACCGCTCAAGCTGGACGCACTGAAGCCCGTCAAGGGCGCCAAGCTGGGCTACTCCAAGCTCGACTACACCTCGTTCAAGGCCACGTATAACGTCGACAAGCTGGTGGTGTTCGCGGTGGCCAGCACCGGCACCTACCGCACCTACTACGGTTTCATCCCCACCAGCGCGCCGATTACCCAGGTGGTGGTTTCCGCCTACGTCATCGACCTCGACGACAACCGCCTGCTGTACTACCAGCCCTTCACCACCAATCGCGTCGTCGATGGCGAGTGGGACGAGGGCCCGGAATTCCCCAATCTGACCAACACCTATTACCAGGCGCTGGACCAGACGCAGCAGAACCTGATGCTGCCGTTCAAGGCGCAGCAGATTTCCGCCGTGCAACCATGAGCGCGCGCTGCAACCGCGGCCTCGCGCTGCTGATCGCCCTGACGCTGCTGGGCGGATGCGCGCCGTCCAGGTCGCTGAAGCCGAGCATGACCACGGAGCTGGCGAACAACCTCGACCAGCCCTTCCGCGTGCAGGTGGCGCCGGGCAGCGAACGGCTGGTAGGGGGCGAGCAGGCGCACGACGGCAGCGCCGCTGTCCAGAGCGGCCTGGGCACCGCCACCAGCATCGACATGGCCGCCCGCAACGCCGCAGCCAATGGCATGGCGGGCAATGGCAGCGGTGCCGGCGTGGCCGCGGGCGTGGTGCTGGGCAGCCTGATCGTCGCGCAGATGAACCAGAACGCGGTGCAGGGAAAGGCCAAGGCGGAAGCCGACAAGCGCGTGGCGGGCCTGCGCGAGGCGATTGCCGCGCAGAACCTGGAGGGCTGGTACGGCAATGCCTTCGCGGACGCGTTCGCCAACGCCGGGCGCCCCAGCAACCCGTCCGCGGCACTGACGCTGGACATCGCGCCCCAGGCGCTGCTCAGCCAGGACCTGCACAGCGTGCGGGTGATCAGCGAGGTACGGCTGATGCTCGGTCGCAGCGCGCTTTACCAGGGCCGCATCGAAGTGCACAGCGCCCCGCTCGCCTGTGAGGACTGCCTGGCCGACTGGGCCGCCGAGCAGGGCAAACCCTACCAGGCCGCGCTGCGGGCCGGCGTGGATGAAACCGTGCGGGTGCTGTTGCTGGACTGGAAGACCCGGCACTTCGCCAGCAGCAACAACCCGGAACGCACGCTGAGCTATCAGCTGGGCGACAGCCGCTACGTCGAGCGGGGACGCCTGGTGGATAGCCAGGCCGGGCGCAGCCTGTACCTGAGCTTGCGTGGCTGGGTGAAATCGGTGCCGGTGGCGATCGCGCCCTGATCGGCATCCCGCCCGGGAACCGTAAGGGGCGCCCTCGCCTGTCGGAGAAAGAACGCCTGCCCCGTCGGGGCGAGCCTTACGCCAGCAAGCCCTGCAAATCCTCGTAGAGCGCCTCGGGAATCTTCACGCCGTCTTGCAGACTGCGCTCGCGGGCCTCGTAACGGCGCTGCGAGGGCAGACGCGCGCCCTGGTCCTGGATGCCGTCGAACAACGCCTCGGCGCGGGCCAGGTGCTGGTCCACCGCGTCACCGAGGAAGCGCTTCGGGTCCAGGGCGATCAGCAGCTCGCCGTGGTAGGGCGAGGATTTGCTGCCGGCATCCCAGGCCTGCGATTCGACGCTGGTGAGGTCGCCGATCAGCGGCCCGGCGATCAGTTCCACCATCGCCGACAGCGCCGAGCCCTTGTGCCCGCCGAAGGTCAGCATGGCGCCGTTGAGTACGGCGCTGGCGTCGGTGCTCGGCTGACCGGCGGCGTCGATGCCCCAGCCCAGCGGAATCGCCTTGCCGGCGCGCTCGTGCAGCTGGATTTCACCGCGCGCGATGGCGCTGGTGGCGAAATCGAAGATGAATGGATGCTTGCCGGTGCGCGGCCAGCCGAAGGCGATCGGGTTGGTGCCGAACAACGGCTTGCTGCCGCCGGCCGGCGCCACCCAGGCGTGGCTTGGCGTGCAGGCCAGCGCCACCAGGCCGGCTTCGGTGAGCACTTCCAGCTCGGTCCAGAGCGCGGAGAAATGCACGCAGCGGTTGATCGCCAGGGCGGCGATGCCATTGGCGCGGGCTTTCTCCACCAGCACCGGCGCGCCGCACTCGAAGGCCACCTGGGCGAACCCGCCGCGGGCGTCGACGCGCACGATCGACGGCGCCTGGTCGATCACTTCGGGCTCGGCATCCGGCGAAACCTTGCCGGCGCGCAATGTATCGATACAGCCGAGCAGTCGCCAAAGGCCGTGGGAGGCGCATTCGTCGCGCTCACCGGCGAGCACCGCGCGGGCGACCGCGTGGACGTGGGGCTCGCTGAAACCATGGTGGCGAAGGATCGCCTCGGCCAGCTCTTGAACTTCCTGCAGGGACAAAGCGATCACGACGGGGCTCCTCTGGATGGGTTGCACGTGGGTAGGAAACCGCGCGACGGCGGTTCAGGAAAGCCTAACAGTGGCGTGTTCAGGCGCCGCGTTCTTGTCGGCAATCGGCCTGGGGGTCGACGAATTCGGCACAGCGATGCCTTACCAGTCGAGCCGCAGGCGACTCTCGAACGTCCGCCGCTCGCCGCTCAGCGGATCGTCGAAGGCCAGCGCCTGGGCCAGCAGCTTGAGCGGTCGGCTGTAGTCGTCGGTGGGGTACGGCGTGAGCTGCGGGTAGAACGGGTCGTTGTCGATGCCGGCGCCCAGCGCGGCGAGGTGCACGCGCAGCTGGTGCTTCTTGCCGGTCAGCGGATAGAGCCGGTAGCGCGCCTGGGCGCCCTTGCGTTCGAGCAGCTCAATGCGCGTCTCGCTGTTGGCTTCGCCTTCGCCCTCGCGCATCAGGAAGAACGGCTCGGCGGCGACCAGCCGGGTGCGCCGCAGCTGCGGAAACGCCACCCCGTCCGGCGCGGCGCCGATCGCCTCGTAGCGCTTGTGCATGCTGCGCTGGCGAAACAGCGCCTGATAGGCGGCGCGGCTGTCCGGGTTGGCGGAAAACAGCACCAGCCCGGCGGTCAGGCGGTCGATGCGATGGATCGGCACCAGCTGCGGATTGCCCAGGCGGCGGGTCAGCCGTGCCAGCAGCGTCTGCTCGACGTAGCCGCCGGACGGGATCACCGGCAGGAAATGCGGCTTGTCGGCCACCACCAGATGCTCGTCGACATGCAGCACCTGCTCCTCGAACGGAATCGCCACCTCCTGCGCCACCTCGCGGAAGTAGTGCACGCGCAGGCCCTCGCGATACGGATGCGCGGCGTCCAGCGGGAGTCCCTCGGCGTCCAGCACGCGGCCGCGGGCCATGCGCTCGAGCCAGGTCTGCCGGTCGATCGCCGGGAAGCGCTCGCAGAGACAGTCGAGCACGCTGCGCCAGGGGCCGGCCGGCAGATGCAGGACGCTGGAACCGGCCAGGGAAACGCGGGGAGCGCTCATTCGGGAAGCCTTGAACGACGTGGGCCGGCTATTAGGCCGCAGCCTGCCGCACCCGTCAAAACCAGGGTCCGGCACGACTCATCGGCGCAGCGATAACCACTATCGAACTGGATGATTTCTACCGCTTCGGAGCGGGCGTTAGCCTGTCACCACTCCAGAGACAGACCTTTCAGGTAAACCGCCATGAACGCATTCACTACTCCGCTTCTTCTGGTCGCCGCGCTCCTTCTCGGTGCCTGCAGCAGCCATCCGAACCCGGCCGAACGTCCCTACAGTGCCGCCGAAATCAAGCAGCTGGCACTCGAAGACCTGAGTCGCCGCAGCCTCTCGATGGAAGAGTACCTGCGCCGCTGGGACGCCATCATGAACCCGCAACCCGGCGAGACCTACAGCGCCGACGACCTTCGCGCCACGCTACGCCAGGCAGGTGGTTCGAGTTGATCGCCTCCGATCGGACCGGCATGGTCGAAGCGGACGAATGACTGTATAAACAGCCAGTCCATCGTCCACTTCGACCCTGTCCGTTCCGCCCCATGCCCACCCCGCTACCCGACCCGTTCTACTACCTGGCGAACTTCCAACGCGTGCTGGACTGGGTCGGCGCGCGCTATGCCGATCTGCTATGCAGCGCCGAACGGCACTTCATCGAAGCCTTCGCCGAACTGCCGCAGGCCTCGCGTGCGCTGCTGGTGCGCATGCTGATGCGCAAGGGCGAGCTGTTCCGCGCCAGCAAGCTGGCCTACGCCGAGATCGGCTGTCCGCACCAGGCCGCCGCACCGCTGCTCGGCCATGGTTGGCTCGACGACGCGCCCGTGCTGAGCCTGGAGCAACTGTTCGCCGTGCTGCGCAAGGCGGAGATCGCCGCGGCCTTCGGCGACTGCCTGCAGCGCGCGCACCTGATGAACAAGAGCGAGCTGCTGGCCTGCCTGCGCGAGCGCTTCGCCGACGAAAGCCGGCCGCTGCAGGCCTGGCATGCCGAAGCCAACGAGTGCGTCTACCGCGTGCTGATGGTCGAGCTGGGCGAACGCCTGCGGCTGATGTTCTTCGGCAACCTGCGCCAGGGCTGGTCCGAATTCGTCCTCGCCGACCTCGGCATCCATCGCTACGAGAAGGTCGAGTTTTCCACAGCCTCCCGCGCCTTTCGCAACCGCGAGGACATCGACGATTACCTGCGCCTGCAGCGTTGCCGCGATCACTTCGAGCAGGGCGAGGCGCTGGCCGAGGTCGTCGCCAGCCTGCCGGAACGACTGGATAATCCATGGATCGAGGCGCGCCGCGGCAAGCTGGTCTTCCGCATCGCCCAGCAATACGAGCGCCTCGGCGAGTTGCAGCAGGCGCTACGGATGTACGCCGGGTGCTGCCACGCCGGCGCCCGCCTGCGCACGATCCGCGTGCTGGAGCGCTGCGAGCGCATCGACGAGGCGCTGCAACTCGCCACGCACGCCAGCGAACAACCGGAAAGCGAGGCCGAGCGCCAACACCTGTCGCGCGTTCTTCCGCGCCTGCACCGCAAGGCCGGCTTGCCGGCCAGTCCCCGCCGCCCACCGCTGGCGCTGCAACGCCTCGACCTGCAGCTGGCGCCGCCGGCGATGCCGACCTCGGTGGAATTCGTGGTGCGCGATCACCTGACGCAAACCGACGCCCCGGTGCACTACGTGGAAAACACCCTGATCGGTTCGCTGTTCGGCCTGCTCTGCTGGCCGGCGCTGTTCGCCGCGCTGCCGGGGGCGTTCTTCCACCCCTTCCACGCCGCCCCGGCGGACCTGCTCGACGCCGACTTCGTGCGCCGCCGCCAGGCGCTGTTCGACGGCTGCCTGGCGCTGCTGGAGGACGACACCTATCGCCAGCGCATCCGCGACACCTTCGCCGCCAAGTTCGGCCTGCAGTCGCCCTTCGTCGCCTGGGGCCTGTTCGACGAAACGCTGCTGGAGCAGGCGTTGCAGTGCATACCGGCGCAGCACCTCAAACGATGCTTCGAACGCATCCTGCTGGACATCGGCGCGAACCGCAGCGGCTTGCCCGACCTGATCCAGTTCTGGCCGGCCGAACACCGCTACCGGATGATCGAAGTGAAAGGCCCCGGCGATCGCTTGCAGGACAACCAGATCCGCTGGCTCGACTACTGCCTGGCGCACGGCCTGCCGGTGGCCGTGTGTCATGTGCAATGGCTGGCGTAGCGCTGCTGCAGCAGACGAACGCAGTAGGGTGGGTTAGCGGCGAGTGCCGGATCGACAGATACCCCACCAGCCCCCCCGCCGCGTAGCCCCCCAGGCGGTGTTCGGCGATACCACGCCCGTCGGGTTGCGGCGCACGTGACACCGGCGCGCGACCGGCACATCGGGCGATGCGCCTGGCCCATCCTACGTCAGCCGCGCAGGTAGCCGTTCTCGCGGAACCAGGCGATGGCGCGGGCGAGGGATTTATGCAACGGCACGCGGCTCTGGAAGCCGAGCTCCTCGCGCGCCTTGCGGCCGTCGAGGAACTGCCCGCCGGCCATCACCGCGATGGCGGTATCGTCCAGCAGCGCCTCGTATCCGGTCAGCCGCTGGCGCAGCCGACCGAGACGGGCAATCGCCTTGGCGCGGACCAGCGACAGCGGCTGCGGCGCCTCGACACCCAGCGCAGCAGCGATCATCGCGGTCAGCTCGGCCATCTCGATGTCATGGCCGACGAGCAGGTAGCGCTCGCCGGCACGGCCCTTCTGCAGTGCCGCGAGAAGCCCTACGCCCGCCTCGCCGGCGTCGATCAGGTTGCGCCGGCCAGGAACGTACCGGCTCATCTCGCGGTTGCCGATGGCGGTGACGATGCGCCCGGTGGATGGGCCGAAATCGAACTCGCCGATGGCCATTCCGGGAATCCCGATGACCACCGGCAAACCGTTGCGCGCCTGCTCGCGGGCCTGTTCGTCGAGCGCCCATTTGCACATCAGATAAGCGTTGTGCCACGGCGGCAGCCCTTCGTAGAAGAGCCCTTCATGCCCGGGCAGACCCTGCGGATGCACCGGCATGGCGATCGCCGAGCCGACGTAGACGATGCGCGGCACCTGGACCTGGCGGCAGGCGGCGTAGAAGTGGCTGGTCTGGTCCAGCGCGCTGACCACCTCGTCCTGCCAGCGCCGCGGCCGTCCCGGATAGTGCCCGGCGCAGAAGATCACGCCGTCGAGATTATCCAGCGCGCGGCACAGCGCGGCGTGGTCGAGCAGCTCGGCGGAGCGCTGCTCCGGCTCGAGGTAGGCCACGCGCGCGGTGCGCGAGGACGGCCGGTTGATCACCACCAGCTCGTGGCCGGCCGCCCGTACCGCGCGCGCCGCATGGTGGCCGATCAGGCCGGTGGCACCGAAAATGGCGACTTTCAAGCGAACTCCCTTTCCCGCCGGGGACCGCGACGCGCGCGGTCCGGGTCGATGACCGTGTCGCGGCTTAGCCGCCCTTGGCCTGCTGATAGAACGGCATGACCTTCGGCACCGCGGCCTGCAACGAGGAGATCCGCGAGCTGGACGAGGGATGCGTGCTCATGAATTCCGGCGGCGCGCCTTCGCTGGCCTTGCTCATCTTTTCCCACAGGCTGATGGCGGCGTTCGGGTTGTAGCCGGCACGCGCCGACAGCTCCAGGCCGATCAGGTCGGCCTCGTTCTCGTTGGCGCGGCTGTTGGGCAGGGTCATCAGGTACTGCACGCCGGTGTTGGCCAGTTGCAGGCTGCCCTGGCCTACACCGAAGGCCGCGCCGAGCTGGCTGGCCATCTGCACGCCGTAGGCCTTGGACATCGCCTCGCGGCCGTGCTCGCGCAGCGCGTGGGCGATTTCGTGGCCCATCACCGCGGCGAGTTCGTCGTCGCTCAGCTTGAGCTGCTCCACCAGGCCGCTGTAGACGATGATCTTGCCGCCGGGACCGCAGTTGGCGTTCAGCTCGTCGCTCTTGATCAGGTTGATGTCCCACTGCCATTGCGCGGCATCCGGGCGGAACACCGGTGCCTGGGCGATCAGCCGCTTGCCGACCGCCTGCACGCGCTTGCCGATCGCCGAGTTGTTGTCCACCAGCCCCTTGCCCGACGCCTCGGTAAGGGTTTCCTGGTAGGACTGGGCATACATCTGGTTGACCTGCTCGGTCGACAGCATGCTGAACATGTACTGCTTGCGCTCGACGCCGACGGCGCCGCCGTTGGTGGTGTTCACCGCCTGGCAACCACTCAGCAGGAGCGCCGCGCACAGGCCGGAAAGGAAGAAGGGTTTGGTCATCGGGGTTCTCCAGAAAAGTGCCCGTATGCTAGGCCGCGGGTCGGTGCGCGGCAACCGAGCGGCATGTCGGTCGAGGGCGACATCGCCCGGTTCACGCAGGGGTCAGGCACTCGGGCGCGTCGACCTTCGGGTCGTTGACAATGCCGGCCAGGGCGCGTTCCCGCAGCGCCGTCGGCGGTTTGATCAGCAGCCCGCGCAGGGTCGTGTCGCTGCTCTGCGGATCGAGCCACTGCTGCTGCTCGGCGTCGTCCAGCAACAGCGGACGACGCAGGTCGGCGGCGGCCTGGGTGATCAGCGCCAGGCTCAGGTAGAGAATTTCGCCCACCGGATACGCCTCCCAGATCGCCGCCAGGTGCAGCACGCTGGCCTCGCCGGTGATCCAGTAGGGCCGCTTGCGCGCGCCACGCCACTCGTAGAAGCCGTTTGCCGGTACCAGGCAGCGGCGCTCGCGGAACGCCTCGCGGAACATCGGCTGCTCGGCCAGGGTTTCGCTGCGCGCGTGCGCCGGCGTGCGCGACAGGTCGGTGAGCCAGGCCGGCGTCAGCCCCCAGCGCGCCCGCGCCACTTCGCGCGAGCCTTCGCCCTGGCGCAGCATCAGCAGGTTGGCGCCCGGCGCCTGGTTCCAGTGCGGCCGGTGGTCGGCAGGAAAACCCGGAAGCGCCGCCAGCGCAGGCGTCCAGCGAAACAGGGCGATACGTCCAGACATGCGGTTATCTCAACACAACAGGGAGCCGGGAATGCTGTCCGGCTCGTCGGCAGCCAGCGGCTGCGCGGCATTGTACGCGGCGATCAAGGCCTGCGCGCGCAGCGCCTCGGCATCATCCACCAGCAGCCCAAGCAGGCCACCCAGGGGCAGCTCGCCGAGCGCGCCGACCAGATGCCGGCCGCTGAGGTGCACGGTGATGCCTTCGCTGGCGAGCATGCCGATGAGCATCTCTGCTTCGATCAGGTCCTGTGGTTCGTAGATTCGCCGCATTCATTCGTCCTCCCGCCGCACATCGAGACGCCAGTCAATGCCGTCGCTGCGCAGATCGAAAACAATCGGCCGGCAGCACACCGCGCAATCCTCGATGTATTGCTGGTCGCCCGCCGAGAGGTCGAGCAGCGACTCGACCGATTCGCCGCAGTAGGGGCACTGATATTCCTGGGATTCGAGCATCACGGTCTCCATGCGACTTGCAGGTATAATCGCCTTTTACTCCGGCAGCGCGACGCCTGCGCCAACCGTATTCCCATGACCCTTTCCATAGAGAACAAGATGGGCGAATTCGACGCCATCCGACCTTACGACGACGCCGAAGTGCCAGCAGTTCTGGCCCGCCTGTTCGCCGACCGGCAATTCCTCGACATCCTTACCCGCTTCCGCTTCCCGCGACTGGCCGGGCCGTTCGGCTGGGCACTCAAGCCGCTGATCGCGCGGCGCCTCAACAAGGAAGTGCGCGGCATCGAATCGGTCTCCGCGCTGCAGGACAAGATCGAGACCTACGTCGACCGCACCATCGAGCGCGCCACCGACGGTGTCACCTACTCCGGCGTAGAGCAGCTCAAGGCCGGTTGCAGCTATCTGTTCCTCGCCAACCACCGCGACATCGTGATGGACCCGGCCTTCGTCAACTACGCGGTGTACCACGCCGGCCTGCCGACCCCGCGCATCGCCATCGGCGACAACCTGCTGCAACGACCCTTCGTCAGCGACCTGATGCGCCTGAACAAGAGCTTCATCGTGCACCGCTCGCTGACCGGTCGCCGCGAGAAGCTTGCCGCCTACCAGTTGCTCTCGGCCTACATCAGTCACTCGATCCGCAACGACGGCCAGTCGATCTGGATCGCCCAGGCCGAAGGCCGCGCCAAGGACGGCGACGACCGTACCGATTCGGCGATCCTGAAGATGTTCCACATGAGCCGCAAGGACGAGGACTTCGCCGCGGTCATCGCCAGCCTGCGCCTGGTCCCGGTGTCGATCAGCTACGAGTATGACCCCTGCGATCAGGCCAAGGCGCGCGAGCTGTGCATTCGCGCGACCACCGGCGAGTACGTCAAATCGCCCGGCGAGGACGACACCAGCATCGCCCTGGGCATCACCGGCTACAAGGGTCGTGTGCACATCAACTTCGGCGAAGTAGTGGACAGCGGCTTCACCGACAGCAAGGGCCTGGCGCAGGAGCTGGACCGCCGCATCCTCGCCCATTACCGGCTGTTCCCGGTGCACTACCTGGCCTATTCGATGTGGGCCGAGCGCGACCCCGCGCTGGAAGTGCCCAGCGCCGAACAGGTGTTCCCGGCAGCGGAAGTGGCGCGCGCCCGGCAGGAATGGCAGAAACGCCTGGACTCCTGCCTGCCGGAGCAACGCCCGTACATGGTCCTGCAATACGCCACGCCGGTGCGCAACCAGTACCGCGTCAAGGCCGGCCTGCCGCTCTAGCGTCGGCGCGAGGCATGAAAAAAGGCGACCTCGGTCGCCTTTTCCTTGGTTCGCGGAGGCCGTGTTACAGACGTGTGCTTTCCCAGGAAACCACCAGCGCCACGCCCAGGCAGGCGCCGCCGAAGCGGTTGAAGAAGCGGTCCAGCCGCGCGCGCCGAGGCTCGGCCCCTTCAACGGCGGCGACCGGGCGCCACAGCGCACCGCGCAGCTGGGTGGCGATCAGCACCCAGCTGCCGGCCACGGCGAAGAACAGCGCCAGCAGGTTGATCGACTGCGCGGGATTGGAAAGCCAGAACGACAGGGACATCGAAACCTCGGCGAGAAAGCCACACGGGCATCAGCGAATACGGCGCAGGAGTCTACCCAACGCCACGCGACCGTAGCGGCTTTCCGACGAATGTCACAGCGCCAGCAGATCGCCGCTGGGTGCGCCGCAGCACCGCGCAGACCCGTGATGCGCATAGCGCACCGCGAAGGCGCCTGCCGATCACGGTAAAGCATCTGCCGCGGGTTGGTCCTTACACGCCCCCGCGCGCACCGTGGAGGCCCATGGTGCGCATGGCGCACCCTCCGCGAAGATCGCATCCCTGACCGGCAGGCGCCCACGAAAAAGCCCGGCGAACCGGGCTTTCTCGATCGACCGGGTGCTTACTGCGAAAGCATCTGGCCGATGGTCTGGTCCTTGAACACGCGGCTGAGCGCATCGCTCAGTACGTCGCTGACCAGCTTGGTGTTGGTCTGCTGGTTCGGCGCGCTGCCGAAACGCTGGTTCAGCGAAGCGCCGTAGCGACCGTTGTAGCTGCGCTGGCTGTTCTTCACTTCGGTGCGGAAGGTCGCGGTGATATCCGCCTCGGTGACGTACACGCCGTCCTTCGGCGACTGGTACTTCAGCTCGGAGAGGATGATGGTCAGCTGCGGCGCGTTGTAGGCGTTGGCCGACGGCGTGAAGCCGAGCAGGCGAACCGCGGCCTCGGCCTGGGTTTGCAGCTTGGGCACGACGCTGGTGCTCGCGACGCTGATGGTGCTGGTTTCGGCGTACAGGCCACCGCGGGTACCGAGCGACGGCGACGGACGCCCGTCCACCACGCGAACCACCACCGGCTGGCCGTGGCCAACGGGGTTGATCTGGGCATTGATCTTCGGATCCGGGTCGAGTTGCTGCGGGCTGAGGGCACAACCGGCAAGAGTCACGCTGGCGACAGCGAACAGACTCAGCAACAGGCGATTTCGCATGCTCTTCTCTCCTGGTGGGCATCGATGGGCGCGAGTATAACGAGCGTCGCGTGGCGCCGACAGCGGCCGGGAGCGGATTCTCGCGGGCCTTGGGCATATGACTGCGGGCGCGCCGATTCTATCGATCGAACGTCCCATCGTCCGACCTCGGAGCAGGCTTCAGGCGGGTGTCGCCGATCTGACCGGACGACGGAGGAAAGTCACAAGCGAGCAGCCACGATCGGGAATTCGCCGGTATAATCGCCCCCGATTATAAAAGGGCACCCCATGCCGACGGCCATCGCGCGACCCGCGCGCCACCGATCGGCGAGGAGAGTCGCCCAAGCGTGCTGCCCCGCCGCGCCGAGCTTCCACTAATTGCGTAGAGCAATTTGCCTGAAGGCGGCGTTTAATCGCCCCCGATCGGCGGAACCGGCAGCACCGACTTCGAGGTTCACGACTCCAAAAGAGCGTGGGATGACGGGTTTTCACAACTTCACGAGAGTGTGGCGAGCATGAACAGGTCTGTAACCAACAAGAAAGACAGCGCTTCCACCTGACCCACTGACGGCATTTGCGCCTTCCTCCTCGCGGAGACGGGCGAACAGCGCGCCGACTTGCCCCACTGGCCTTGCCTGGGCGATCGACGCGTGACCGGACAGGACGACCGGGTCGCGACTCCGATTGACGGAACTCGAGGCCCCTGCGGCTTTCAGCTTGAAAGGTCGTCTGCATTTCCTTTGACGATGCAGGTTTTGGAGAAGCGTTGATGGCGCAACACGAAAACGAAACGCTGGACGTGCTGCTGGTGGGAGCCGGCATCATGAGCGCGACACTGGCGGCCTTGCTCAAGGAACTCGACCCCAGCATGCGTCTGGAAGTCGTCGAGTCGATGTCCTCCGGCGCGGCGGAGAGTTCCAACCCCTGGAACAACGCCGGCACCGGCCACGCCGGCCTCTGTGAACTGAACTACACGCCACAGGCTGCCGACGGCACGATCAATATCGACAAGGCCGTGCACATCAACACCCAGTTCGAGGTGTCCAAGCAATTCTGGGCGCACCTGGTGGAGAAAGGCACCTTCGCCTCGCCGAAGTCCTTCATCAATCCGGTGCCGCACCTGAGCTTCGTCCAGGGCCAGGCGGGCATCGAGTATTTGAAGAAGCGCTTCGCCGCGCTGTCCGGGCACCACGCGTTTTCCTCCATGGAATACAGCGAAGACAAGGCCACCCTGGCGCGCTGGATGCCGCTGATGATGCCCGGCCGCCCGGCCGACGAGGCCATCGCCGCGACCCGCGTGGAGAATGGCACGGACGTCAACTTCGGCGCCCTGACCACCTCGCTGCTGGCGCACCTGGTCAGCCAGCCGAACAGCACTGTCACCTACAGCCAGAAGGTCACCGGCCTGAAGCGCACCGGCAAGGGCTGGACGGTCTCCATCAAGCACAACGAAAGCGGCGCCGAGCGTGAAGTCAACGCGCGCTTCGTGTTCCTCGGCGCCGGCGGCGCTGCGCTGACGCTGCTGCAGGCCTCGGGTATCGAGGAAAGCAAAGGCTACGGCGGCTTCCCGGTGAGCGGCCAGTGGCTGCGCTGCGACAACCCCGAGGTGGTCAGGCAGCACGACTCCAAGGTCTACAGCCAGGCGGCGGTCGGCTCGCCGCCGATGTCGGTTCCGCACCTCGACACGCGTGTGGTCGACGGCAAGAAGTCCCTGCTGTTCGGGCCTTATGCCGGCTTCACCACGAAGTTCCTCAAGCACGGCTCGTTCCTCGACCTGCCGCTGTCGATCCGCCTGGGCAACATCGGCCCGATGCTGGCCGTGGCGCGCGACAACATGGACCTGACCCGCTACCTGATCAGCGAAGTGCGTCAGTCCATGGGGCAGCGCCTCGACGCCCTGCGACGCTTCTACCCGCAGGCCAAGCCCGAGGACTGGCGCCTGGAGATCGCTGGTCAGCGCGTGCAGATCATCAAGAAGGACGCCAAGAAAGGCGGCGTGCTGCAGTTCGGCACCGAGCTGGTTGCCTCGCGCGACGGTTCCATCGCCGCGCTGCTGGGCGCCTCGCCGGGCGCTTCGGTGACCGTGTCGATCATGCTCGGCCTGATCGAGCGCTGCTTCGCCGAGCAGGCTCGCTCGGAGCAGTGGACGAGCAAGCTGCAGGAGATCTTCCCGGCTCGCGAGAAACAGCTGGAAAGCGACGCCGCGCTGTACCGCGAGGTCAGCGCACGCTGCAACGAACGTCTGCAGCTGGTCGCCCGTCAGGAAGTGGCGGAAGGCGTGATCTGAGCAGGCCCTGCGCAAACAAAAAACCGCCAGCGATGGCGGTTTTTTTATGGTCGCGGGCCAGGTCCGGAAGGCTTGGTAATTCGATGATCCCGCCGCTGGATGCGCCGCATCACCACGCGGTGCGCATGGCGCACCCTACGGCAACCAATCCGGCACTTCGGGGCTCAACGTAGGGTGCGCCGCGCGCACCGGCGAGATACGCTGCGTCGCCCGGCGGTGCGCATGCCGCACCCTACGGCGGTCAATCCGGCGCTTCGAGGCTAAACGCAGGGTGCGCCGCACGCACCAGCAGGGTCCACTGCATCGCCAGGCGGTGCGCATGTCGCACCCTGCGGCAGGCGGCTCGATGAAGAATCTCAGCGGCGCGCGGCTTCGATGATCTCGATATAGGCCTGGGCCATGCGCTGGTCGCGGATCAGCGCAACGAAGTCGTTGCCCTGTGCGTCCTGCGCGTCGAGGTCGTAGCCCGCCTCGACGAAGAAACGGACGAAGCGCTCGAAGTCGTCGACGCGCAGGCCGCGGTAGGCTTTGACCAGCTTGTGCAGCGAGGGCGGCGTGTCATCGGCCGGCTCCACCTCGAGAAACAGCTTGATCGGCTCGTCGCCGATTTCCTCACCAATCACCTGTTTCTTGTCTTTGCGCATTCTGGGCTCCAGCACAGCGAATTTCACGGGGCCGGCAGTGTACTCCGCGCGGCGCACGAGGCTCAACGCGGCGGACGCTTCAGGTCATGCGAAGCGCCTGGGACGCGCCGTATACTGGGCGGGCATCCGCCCTGGAGCCGTCATGTCGATTTCCTTTCCTCCGCTATTCGCCGCCTGGCGCCAGACCCGTCGCGCCGGTTATTCATGGAACGCCCTGCGCGGCGACATCGCCGCCGGCCTGACCGTCGGGGTGATCGCCATCCCCCTGGCCATGGCGCTGGCCATCGCCGTCGGCGTGCCGCCGCAGCACGGGCTCTACACGGTGCTGGTCGGCGCGCCGCTGATCGCGCTGTTCGGCGGCTCGCGCTTCAACATCTCCGGACCGACCGCCGCCTTCGTGGTGATCCTGCTGCCGATTACCCAGCAATACGGCATCGGCGGCCTGCTGTTGTGCACCCTGCTCGCCGGGCTGATCCTCGTCGCCCTCGGCCTGCTGCGCGCCGGGCGCCTGATCGAATTCGTGCCCTATCCGGTCACGCTGGGCTTCACCGCCGGCATCGGCATCGTCATCGCCACCCTGCAGATGAAGGATTTCCTCGGCCTGAGCCTGGACGGCCACCCCCAGCATTACCTGCAACAGCTCGGCGCATTGCTGCGCGCGCTGCCCAGCCTGCAACTGGGCGACGCGCTGGTGGGGATCACCTGCCTAGCGCTGCTGATCATCTGGCCGCGGGTCAGTCGCAAGGTGCCGGGCCACCTGGTGGCGCTGTTGCTCGGGGCGTGTCTCGGGCTGCTGCTTGAGCGCGTCGGTCTGCCGGTGGCGACCCTCGGCGAACGCTTCAGCTACCTGCAGGATGGCGTCAGTCATCCCGGGATCCCGCCGTTCCTGCCGGCCTTCGCCTGGCCCTGGAACCTGCCCGGCGCGGACGGCCAGCCGCTGGTGCTGAGCTTCGAGCTGATCCACCAGTTGCTCGCGCCGGCGTTCGCCATCGCCATGCTCGGCGCCATCGAATCGCTGCTCTGCGCGGTGGTCGCCGACGGCATGAGCGGCAGCAAGCACGACCCCAATGCCGAATTGATCGGCCAGGGCATCGGCAACCTGGTGGCGCCGCTGTTCGGCGGCATCACCGCCACCGCGGCGATCGCCCGCAGCGCCGCCAACGTCCGCGCCGGCGCCTTTTCGCCGCTGGCGGCGATCATCCACTCCGGCGTGGTGCTGGCGGCGATGCTGCTGCTCGCGCCCCTGTTCAGCTACCTGCCCATGGCGGCGCTGGCGGCGCTGCTGCTGATGGTGGCCTGGAACATGAGCGAGCCGCCGCACGTGCTGCACACGCTGAGAATCGCCCCGCGCAGCGACGTGCTGGTGCTGCTGACCTGCCTGGCGCTCACCGTGGTCTTCGACATGGTGCTGGCGGTGGGCGTCGGCCTGCTGCTGGCCGCCGGGCTGTTCATCAAGCGGATGAGCGAGCTGACCGACACCGCCGCCCTGCCGCGCGGCTTTCACCAGGCGCTGCAGGACCTGCCGGAACACGTCGCCGCCTACGCCATCCGCGGCCCGCTGTTCTTCGGCGCGGCGGAAAAAGCCCTCAGCGCGCTGCGCAAGTTCAGCCCCGGGGTGAAGGTGGTGATCGTCGAACTGAGCGCCGTACCGATGCTCGACATGACCGCGCTGGCGGCGCTGGAGAACGTACTGGGCGACTACCGCCGGCAGGGCATCGGCCTGGTCCTGGTCGGCACCCATCCGCGCGTGCGCCTCAAGCTGCGCCGCGCCGGCATCCATCGCCACGAAGGCCGGCTCGCCTACGTCCGCGACCTGCGCCAGGCGAGGGAGAAGGCGCTGCGCTGGATGGAGGGGGAGGTTCCACTGTAGCGATGCAGGGTGGATCGGGGCGCGTAGCTGACGCTCTTTTCACCCTCTGTCACACCGCCCGGTAGATCGGTAAGGCGCGATCCGCCCTACGCGGCGGACGGTGCGCGCGGCGCACCCTACAGATTCGCCACCGCAGGGTGCGCCATGCGCAACGAGGCAGTTGCTCGAGCCTCGAGGAGGTCATCCATCCCACTCGCTACGGTCGCGCGGCGCTTCCGTGCGTCAGAGTCCCTTCACCGCGTAGATGCCCGCCGCGTTGCGCCAGTAGCCCTTATAGTCCATGCCGTAGCCGAAGACGTAGCGATCGACACAGGACAGCCCGACGTAATCCGCCTTCAGATCCGGCCGCGCCTTGCGGTCGTGATCCTTGTCCACCAGCACCGCGGTGTGCACATTGGCGGCACCGGCATGGCGGCAGAAGTCGATGATCGCCGCCAGGGTGTGTCCCTCGTCGAGGATGTCGTCGATGATCAGCACGTCGCGGTCCATGAAGGAGATCTCCGGCTTGGCCTTCCAGAACAGCTCCCCGCCGCTGGTCTGGTTGCGGTAGCGGGTCGCGTGCAGGTACGACAACTCGAGCGGGAAGTTCAGTTTCGGCAGCAGCTTGCCGGAGAAGATCAAACCGCCGTTCATCACACAGAACACCACCGGATTGCGCTCCGCCAGCTCGGCGTTGATGGCCAGCGCCATCTTCGCGATGGCCGCTTCCACGTCGGCTTCGGTGTGCAGGCAATCGGCTTCCGCCATCACCTGGCGAATGTGGGCGAGCTCGGCGGACATGGCGGTTTCCTCTTGGGTGGGACGGCGAAGTTGATCAGGGCGTCAGCTTTGAAGGGCGGCAAAGGTACCTATCCGGCACCCGCCCCGCAAGCCCGCGGCGACATCGTTCGGCGCCGGGCCGCGGGGGATGGCGGCCATCATCGCGGGGAACTGACTCAGCGCAAAAATAGCCTATGCAAGATGCTGCGGAACGCGCGTTGAGCCAGCCAATGCAGTACTCTATCGCGATTTTTTTGCCCGCCGGAGACCAATTCCCATGCCCATCCGTGAGATCCGCCATCCGCTGATCCGCCACAAGCTCGGCCTGATGCGCCGCGCCGACATCAGCACCAAGAATTTTCGCGAACTGGCCCAGGAAGTCGGCGCGCTGCTGACCTACGAAGCGACCAACGACCTGCCGCTGGAAACCTGCGCCATCGAAGGCTGGTGCGGCGAAGTGCAGGTGGAGAAGATCGCCGGCAAGAAGATCACCGTGGTGCCGATCCTGCGCGCCGGCATCGGCATGCTCGACGGTGTGCTCAGCCTGATTCCCGGTGCCAAGGTCAGCGTCGTAGGCCTGGCGCGCAATGAGGAAACCCTCGCCGCGCACACCTACCTGGAGAAACTGGTAGGCGAGCTGAACCAGCGTCTGGCGCTGATCATCGACCCGATGCTGGCCACCGGCGGCTCGATGATCGCCACCATCGACATGCTGAAGAAGGCCGGCTGCAAGGAAGTCCGCGCGCTGGTGCTGGTCGCCGCGCCGGAAGGCATCAAGGCGGTCACCGAGGCGCACCCCGACGTGGCGATCTACACCGCCTCGATCGATTCGCACCTCAACGAGCAGGGCTACATCATCCCGGGCCTGGGCGATGCCGGCGACAAGATCTTCGGCACCAAGCAGAAGGACAACTGAGCATGCAGCAGTACAACGATCCGCTATGGAAGCAGATCATTTCCGGTGCACAGATGCTCTTCGTCGCCTTCGGCGCGCTGGTGCTGATGCCGCTGATCACCGGCATGGACCCCAACGTAGCCCTGTTCACCGCCGGCCTCGGGACCCTGCTGTTCCAGCTGGTCACCGGGCGCCAGGTGCCGGTGTTCCTCGCCTCGAGCTTCGCCTTCATCGCGCCGATCATCGTCGCCAAGGGTGAGTTCGGCCTGCCGGCGGTGCTCGGCGGCGTGGTCGCCGCGGGCTTCGTCTACACCTTCCTGGGCCTCGCGGTGAAGATCAAGGGCGTCGGTTTCATCGACCGCCTGCTGCCGCCGGTGGTGATCGCGCCGGTGATCATCTCCATCGGCCTGGGCCTGTCGCCGGTGGCGGTGAACATGGCCATGGGCAAGACTGGCGACGCCAGCGCGCAGCTGATTCCCTACGGCACGGCGATGCTGGTGTCGATGCCGGCGCTGCTGACCACGCTGCTGGTGGCGATCTACGGCAAGGGCATCTTCCGCCTGGTGCCGATCCTCGCCGGCGTGGTCGTCGGCTACGGACTGTCGTTCGCCTTCGGCCTGGTCGACACAGCCGGCATCGCCGCCGCGCCCTGGCTGGCCATGCCGCACTTCGTCGCGCCGGAATTCCACTGGGGCGCGATCCTGTTCATGGTTCCGGTCGCCCTGGCGCCGGCCATCGAACACGTCGGAGGGGTCATCGCGGTCGGTGGCGTGACCGGCAACGACTACCTGAAGAAGCCCGGCCTGCATCGCACGCTGCTCGGCGACGGCCTGGCCACTTCGGCCGCCGGCCTGTTCGGCGGCCCGCCGAACACCACCTACGCCGAAGTCACCGGCGCAGTGATGCTGACCAAGAGCTACAACCCGAAGATCATGACCTGGGCGGCCGGCTTCGCCATCGTCCTGGCCTTCATCGGCAAGTTCGGCGCCGGCCTGCAGAGCATTCCGGTCCCGGTGATGGGCGGCATTCTCTGCCTGCTGTTCGGTTCGATCGCCGTAGTCGGCCTGAACACCCTGATCCGTCACCAGGTGGACATGGCCGAGGCGCGCAACCTGGTGATCGTTTCGGTGACCCTGGTGTTCGGCATCGGCGGCATGGTCATCGGCAACGGCGACATCGGCCTGAAAGGCATCTCGCTGTGCGGCATCGTCGCCATTGGCCTGAACCTGCTGCTGCCGGGCGGCGGCCACTGGAAGAGCAAGCCGCTGATCGAGCCCCAGGAGCTCGACGCCAAGGAGTGATCTGCTCCTGCCGCCGTGCCCTCGGTGCGGCGGCGCCCTCCCCGCCTAGCGATAGGCGCCGACGATGCCCTCGCGCTCCTCCATGCACTCCGCCGAACCCAGCTCGAAGTCCCGACACACCTGCGGCCGGTTGGCGTAGATGGTGCAGCGCATGCTGTCCCGGTCCAGCGCCACGCACCAGCCGTCGTCTAGCCGGCGCATCACGTCGCCGCCCCACTCCGCGGTGTCGATGTAGCGTTCGGGCACGCCGGTGTCGCCGAGCAGCAGCACCTCCAGCCGACAGCAACAGGCCGCGCAGGTCGAGCAGGACACCGCGGGCTCGGCGATCTGGTGATGGGGAACATGGCGGGAGGAGTCGGACATGCCGCGCAGTGTACGCCGGTGGCGTGCGCGGCAGGCGATGGGCGGATGGCTGGCTTGAGCAGGACGCGCAGTTTGCGCAGGCGAGGCCTGCACGAACGTCACCGGTGCGCGTGGCGCACCCTACGGAGCGTGCGCCGCGGTCTCATGTAGGGTGCGCCATGCGCACCGCAGGCGGGCGCCCGGTCGACACCTAGCGCAGGCTCCTGAACGCCGCCAATGCGCGCTGGCGGCTTTCGCCGAGGTCGACGATCGGCGCCGGGTACTCCGCGCGGCCGAACAGGTCGCTGCCCTTGGCGCCGGGCGAGTGGACCTGCTTGCCCTTGATCCCTGCCAGCTCCGGCACCCACTCGCGGATGAAGTCGCCGTGCGGGTCGAACTTCTGCGACTGGCTGACCGCGTTGAAGATGCGAAAGTACGGCACCGAGTCGGTCCCGGTGGAGGCGCTCCACTGCCAGCCGCCGTTGTTCGCCGCCAGATCGCCGTCGATCAGGTGGCGCATGAACCAGCGCTCGCCCTCGCGCCAGTCGATCAGCAGGTTCTTGCTGAGGAACATCGCGCTGATCATCCGCAGGCGGTTGTGCATCCAGCCACAACCAAGCATCTGCCGCATCGCCGCGTCGACGATGGGAATCCCGGTTCGCCCCTGCTGCCAGGCTTCCAGGTCCGCCGGCGCTTGGCGCCAGGGCAGGCGCTCGGTTTCCGGCTTGAAGGCCCGGTGCATGGACACTCGCGGGTAGCCGACCAGGATGTGCTTGTAGAACTCGCGCCAGAACAGCTCGTCGATCCAGGTGGTGACGCCCGGATTGCCGCTGTCGAACTCGCCCCCGTTGCTGGCCAGAGCGGCGTGCAGGCACTGCCGCGGGGAGACCACGCCGGCCGTGAGGTAGGCGCCGATGCGGCTGGTGCCGGGCTGCGCGGGGAAGTTGCGTTCGACGTGGTAATCGCCGATGTCCTCGTCGGCGAAGGCATCCAGGCGTTTGCGCGCGGCTCTCTCGCCGGCCGGCCACAACTCGATCAGCGAACGGGAGGGCGTGGCGAAACCCTCGACCGTCGTTGGCAGCGAATCGCTGGCCAGCTTCATCGGCGCCTGCGCCCTGGGCACCGGCAGGCAATGTGGCAAGGCGGCGTGCAGGCGCTGGAGGCATTGCTTGCGGAACTGCCCGTAGACCTTGAAATAGCCGTCGGACTGGGTGAGCACGCTGCCCGGGGCGAAGAACAACTGGTCCAGGTGCCGGCGGAAGGCCACGCCGTCGGCCTTCAGCGCCTGCTCCACCGCCGCGTCGCGCGCGCTTTCGTTGACGCCGTACTCGTCGTTCACCTGCACCGCGCGGATCTCATGCTCGCGACACAGGGCCGCGAGCAGGCTCGGCGCGGCGCTCCAGTCGTCCGCCTGGCGAATCAGCAGCGGCACGTTCAGCGCGCCGAGCGCGCCCCGCAGTTCGGCCAGGTTGCGCAGCCAGAAGTCTACCTTGCAGTCGGCGTCGTCATGCCGGCGCCATTGCCTGGGAGCGATCAGGTAAACGGCGATGGTCGGCCCCGCGCCGAGAGCGGCATGCAGGGCGCTGTTGTCCTGCGCGCGAAGGTCGCTGCGGAACCAGATCAGCTGGGACATGGAGGTCCTTATCCGGTGAAGCGCGGCGCGATGCCGCGGGGTTCAGAGGGCGTTGCGCAGGCTGAGGGTCTCGGGATGCGGCTGCATGTAGGCCTGGCGCTCGATGTAGGGATGCGGGTGCTGACGGAAGTGATGCTTGAGCAGCGTCATCGGCACCACCAGCGGCACGATGCCCTGGCGGTACTGCTCGATCAGTCGCTGGATTTCCTGGCGCTGGTCGCTATCCAGGCTGCCGCGCAGGTAACCGCTCAGGTGCTGCAACACGTTGCTGTGGGTCCCGCGGGTGGCGCATTTGCGCAGCGCCCTCATCAGCGCGCTGAAGTAGCGCGAGCCGAGCACCTGCGGATCGTGCTCGCCGAGACTGCCGAGCAGCCGGCCGATGGCCTTGTACTGCACCGGGTCGGTGGCCATCAGCAGGTACTTGTAGCGCGAGTGATAGCCGATGATCGCGCCGCGTGTCAGGCCGTCACGCAGCAGCGCCCGCCATTCGGCGTAGGCGAACACGCGGGTGAGGAAGTTCTCGCGCAGCACCGGATCGTTGAGACGGCCTTCTTCCTCCACCGGCAGGTCCGGCAGCCGCTCGGTGATGGCGGCCGCGAAGATGCCGCGCCCGCCGCCCTCGACCGGGTTGCCGTTGTCGCCATACAGCTTGACCCGGTGCAGCCCGCAGGACGGCGACTTCTGCATGAAGATGTAGCCGCTCAGGCCATCCAGCTCTGCCGCCATACCCTGGCCGTAGTCGTGAAGCGCTTGGGTGTGATCGCGGGACGGATCACGGCTGTCCACCGCGCGTGGTCCCTGGGGATGATCGACCAGACGGATAGCCGCACGCGGAATGCCCAGGCCGATGGCGACCTCGGGACAGAGCGCGACGAACTCGACATGCTGCGCCAGTGCCTGGCTGCACAAACGCGACTCCTTGTGGCCGCCATTGAAGCGCACCTCGGAGCCCATCAGGCAGGCGCTGATGCCGAGCCGGGGCTTTGTCGATGCGGGAATAGCACTGGCCATATGCACTCTCCAAGGTTGTACAGGAAATTGATCGCGTACAACTTTGATCGTTCAAGAAAGCGTTCGCCAAGTCAATCTACGACGGCCTCGGCGCCCTGCGACAACGGATCAGCGGCGGTGCTCCAGCAGCTTGCGCGCGGCTTCCTGACCGCTCAGCCAGGCACCCTCGACGCGCCCGGACAGGCACCAGTCGCCGCAGGCGTACAGGCCGAGATCGACATCCGCCAGCGTCCCCCATTGATGGGCCAGCGACGGCTTCGCATACAACCAGCGGTGCGCCAGGGTGAACGTCGGCGCCGGCACCGCGCAGCCGATCATCTCGGCGAAGGCGCCGTGCAAGTGTTCGATGACCTGCTCCCTGGGCATGTCCAGGTGCTGCCGGGTCCAGGCGCTGGTGGCGTGCAGCACCCAGGTGTCGGGCTGGTTGTCGCGCCCCGGCTTGGAACGGTTGCGCGCCAGCCAGTCGAGCGGGCCGTCCTGCACGAAGCAACCCTCCAGCCCGGTTTCCAGCGGCGTGGCGAAGGCCAGCGCCACCGCCCAGGTCGGCTCCATCGCCACCGTGGCCGCGGCCCCGGCCAGCTTCGGCGCCGCCGCCAGCAGGGCCGTCGCCTGCGGCGCCGGGGTGGCGATGATCACCGAGCTGAACGGCCCGTGGCTGCGGCCTTCGGTGTCTTGCAGGGTCCAGTTCTCCTCGCCGCGGAAGACGTCGACGATGCGGCAGTTGAACTCCACCGGCAGCGCACTGAGCAGGGCGCGGGTGATCGAACTCATGCGCGGCGTTCCGACGAAGCGAACCTGCTCGTCCGGCGAGGCGCTCAGTTGACCGTTCTGGAACTGATAGAGGCTCGGCGACCATTCGGCGACCCAGCCGCGCTGGCGCCATTGCTGCACCACCTCGGCGAAGCGCCGGTCACGCGCGGTGAAGTACTGCGCGCCCATATCCAGCGCGCCCGCCTCGCTGCGCTTGCTGGCCATGCGGCCGCCGCTGCCGCGGCTCTTGTCGAACAAACGAATCTCTTGGCCGGCGTCCAGCAGCGCATGGGCCGCGGAAAGACCGGCGAGGCCGGTGCCGATGATGGCGATGGGAGTAGTCATGAATTACCTCGTGAGCCTTCGACTGCAGGCTGGCTCCTGTACAATTTCTTGCGCTGTACAGTTTGGACACGTCTTCGCGACACAGTTCAGCCTAGAGCCAACCCGGGAACACGTCACGCGTCCATTCGCGCGACCGGGGGAAATACCGACCCGCGACCTGCCTGCGGCCCTGTCCCGCAGTCTCGATCGCCCCGATGAATTTTCTCTAGCGGTGCGGCGCGCCGGTCGCTTCGTATAATCGACGCACGACGCCACGCCTAAGGATCACGCATGACCGATCACGCACTGCTGCTGGTCAACCTGGGTTCGCCCGCCTCCACCTCGGTGGACGACGTGCGCCGCTACCTCAACCAGTTCCTCATGGACCCTTACGTGGTCGACCTGCCGTGGCCGCTGCGCCGGCTGCTGGTCTCGCTGATCCTGATCCGCCGCCCGGAGCAGTCGGCGCACGCCTATGCCTCGATCTGGTGGGACGAGGGTTCGCCACTGATCGTGCTCAGTCGCCAGTTGCAGGAAGCCGTGCGCCCGCACTGGCCGCACGGCCCGGTGGCGCTGGCGATGCGCTACGGCGAGCCGTCGCTGGAAAACACCCTGCGCGAGCTGGCCACCCAGGGCGTGCGCAAGGTGACGCTGGCGCCGCTCTACCCGCAGTTCGCCCAGAGCACCACCACCACGGTGATTGAGGAGGCGAAGCGGGTCATAGCCCAGCACGGGCTCGATATCCGCATGGGCGTGCTGCAACCTTTCTTCGCCGAGCCGGAATACCTCGATGCGCTGGTGGAGAGCGCCAGGCCCTGCCTGGACGAAGGCTTCGATCACCTGCTGCTGAGCTTCCACGGGCTGCCCGAGCGGCACATCCGCAAGCTGGTGAAACAGCCCAAGCACGACCTGCGCGCACCGGACAGCAAGGGTGTCAGCGACGAAGTGCTCGCGGTCTGCTACCGCAGCCAGTGCCAGCGCACCGCCGAAGCCTTCGCCGAACGCCTCGGCTTGCGCCCGGACCAGTGGTCGGTGTCCTTCCAGTCGCGCCTGGGCCGGGACAAATGGATCGAGCCCTACACCGAAACCCGCCTCGGCGAACTCGGCGCGCAGGGCGTCGGCAAGCTGCTGGTGATGTGCCCGGCATTCGTCGCCGACTGCATCGAAACCCTCGAGGAGATCGGCCAGCGCGGCCAGGAACAGTTCGCCGAGGCCGGCGGCGGCGAGCTGAAGCTGGTGCCCTGCGTGAACAGCCATCCGCGGTGGGTGGAGGCGTTGGTCAGGCTGTGTGAGCGGGTGGTGGTCTAGGACCTCGGCCGTCGGCCTGACCCGTGTAGCCGCGCCGGAGTGATGTAAACCCTCGGACATGTAGGGTGGATGACGCTCTTTTCATCCACCGTTACACCGCCAGTGGATCGGTGAAGCGTGATCCACCCTACGCGCCCTACCGCTCCTCCTTCACCCTGAACCAGGCCGCATAAAGCGCCGGCAGGAACAGCAGCGTCAGCGCCGTCGCCACGATCAACCCGCCCATGATCGCCACCGCCATCGGCCCGAAGAATACGCTGCGCGACAGCGGAATCATCGCCAGCACCGCCGCCAGGGCGGTCAGCACGATCGGCCGGAAACGCCGTACCGTCGCGTCGATGATCGCGTCCCAGCGGCGCTGCCCGGCGGCGATGTCCTGTTCGATCTGGTCCACCAAAATCACCGAGTTGCGCATGATCATGCCCGACAGCGCGATGGTGCCGAGCATCGCCACGAAGCCGAACGGCTGATTGAACAGCAGCAGGAACAGCGTCACGCCGATCAGCCCCAGCGGCGCGGTGAGGAACACCATCAGCGTGCGCGAGAAGCTCTTCAGCTGCAGCATCAGTAGGCTCAGCACCACCACGATGAACAGCGGCACGCCGGCGTTCACCGAGTTCTGCCCCTTGGCCGAATCCTCAACGGTGCCGCCGACCTGCAGCAGGTAGCCATCGGGCAACTGCTCGCGGATCGGTTGCAGGGTCGGCTCGATCTGCTTGACCAGGGTCGCCGGTTGCTCGGTGCCGTAGATGTCGGCGCGCACGGTGACCGTGGGCAGGCGGTCGCGGTGCCAGATGATGCCTTCCTCGAAGCCGTACTCCAGGGTCGCCACCTGCGACAGCGCCACGCTGCGCCCGTTGCTGGTGGGCACCGCCAGGCTCGGCAGCAGGGCGAGGTCCTGGCGCTCGCGCGGGGTGCCGCGCAGAAGGATTTCGATCAGCTCGTTGTCCTCGCGGTACTGGCTCACGCTGGAGCCCGACACCGCGCTTTGCAGGAAGCTCGACAGGTCGGCCGTGGTCACGCCCAGCGCCCGCGCGCGTTCCTGGTCGACATTCAGGTAGACGACCTTGCTCGGCTCCTGCCAGTCCAGGTGCACGTTGGAGACGTGCGGGTTCTCGCGCACCTTGTCGGCGACCTGGCGCGCCAGGCCGCGGACCTCGTCGATGTGCTCGCCGGACACGCGGAACTGGATCGGGTAGCCCACCGGCGGGCCGTTCTCCAGCCGCGAGACGCGGGTGCGCAGGCTCGGGAACTGCTCGTTGAGGGTCTGGATCAGCCAGACGCGCAGGGCCTCGCGCTCCTCGATGGACTTCGCCAGCACCACGAACTGGGCGAAGCTGGTGGCCGGCAACTGCTGGTCCAGCGGCAGGTAGAAGCGCGGCGAACCGGTGCCGACATAAGCGACGAAGTTGTCGATGCCCGGACGCTCGGCGAGCATCTTCTCCAGCCGCCGCACTTCGGTTTCGGTCGCCACCAGCGAGGCGCCCTCGGCGAGCTTGAAGTCGACCATCAGCTCGAGCCGGCCGGACGCCGGGAAGAACTGCTGCGGCACGAAACGGAACAGGGCCACCGCGCCGACGAAGGCCGCCAGGGTCAGCACGATCACCGTCTTGCGGTAGCGCACGCACCAGCCGACCAGCCGCCGCACGCGCAGGTAGAAGGCCGTCGAGTAGGGATCGTGGGCGCCCTCGCCGTGCTTTTGCGCGTGGCGCTTGGCCAGGTCCGGCAGCAGGCGGTCGCCCAGGTAGGGAACGAAGACCACCGCGGCGAACCACGACACCACCAGCGCGATGGCCACCACCTGGAAGATCGAGCGGGTGTATTCGCCGGTGCCGGACTGCGCGGTGGCGATCGGCAGGAAGCCGGCGGCGGTGATCAGCGTGCCGGTGAGCATCGGAAACGCGGTGCTGGTCCAGGCGTAGCTGGCCGCCTTCAGCCGGTCGTAGCCCTGCTCCATCTTGATCGCCATCATCTCCACCGCGATGATCGCGTCGTCCACCAGCAGCCCCAGCGCCAGCACCAGCGCGCCGAGGGAAATCTTGTGCAGGCCGATATCGAAGTAGCGCATGGTGGCGAAGGTCATCGCCAGCACCAGCGGGATCGACAGCGCCACCACCAGCCCGGTGCGCATGCCCAGCGAGAAGAAACTCACCAGCAGGACGATGCCCAGCGCCTCGGCGAGCACGCGGACGAACTCGCCGACGCCGGTCTTCACCGCCGCCGGCTGGTCGGACACCTTGCGCAGCTGCATGCCGGCCGGCAGGGTTTCCTGGATTCGCGCGAACTCGTGTTCCAGCGCCTCGCCGAGCACCAGGATGTTGCCGCCGGGTTTCATCGACACCGCCAGGCCGAGAGCGTCCTCGCCCATGAAGCGCATGCGCGGCGCCGGCGGGTCGTTGAAGCCGCGCTTGACCTCGGCGACGTCGCCGATGCGGAAGCTACGGTCGCTGACGCGGATCGGGAAGTCGCGGATCTCCTCCACCGACTCGAACCGCCCGGTGACGCGGAGCTGCACGCGGTCGCTGGCGGTCTCGAAGAAACCCGCCGAGGCGACCGCGTTCTGCGCCTCGAGCGCCTGCTGCACCGCACTCATCGGCAGGCCGAGGGTGGCCAGCTTGACGTTGGAAAGCTCGATCCAGACCTTCTCGTCCTGCAGGCCGACCAGTTCGACCTTGCCGACGTCCTTGACCCGCTGCAGCTGCAGCTGGATGCGGTCGGCGTAGTCCTTGAGCACGGCGTAGCTGTAGCCGCCGCCGGTCAGCGCGTAGATGTTGCCGAAGGTGGTGCCGAATTCGTCGTTGAAGAACGGCCCCTGGATGCCGGCCGGCAGGGTATGCCGGATGTCGCTGACCTTCTTGCGGATCTGGTACCAGAGCTCGGGAATTTCCACCGAGTGCATGGAGTCGCGCGCCATGAAGGTGACTTGGGAAAGCCCCGGACGCGAGAACGAGACGATGCGCTCGTACTCGCCGGTCTCCATCAGCTTCTTCTCGATGCGCTCGGTGACCTGGCGCGACACCTCTTCGGCGCTGGCGCCCGGCCAGTTGGTCTGGACGACCATGGCCTTGAAGGTGAACGGCGGGTCCTCGCTCTGCCCCAGCTTGCTGTAGGACAGCGCACCAACGACGGCGATCAGCAACATCACGTAGAGCACGATCTGGCGGTTTTTCAGCGCCCAGGCGGAAAGATTGAAGCCCATCGCCGCTTACTCCTTGGCTGCCAGCTTGATCGCACGGTTGTCGCGATCCACCGGACGGATCTGCTGGCCTTCGCGCAACACCTGCACGCCGGCCGCCACCACCCAGTCGCTGGCCTTGAGGCCCTCGAGTACCGGAACCAGGGTTTCGCCGTAGGCGCCGATGCGCACCGGCGTGCGTTTCAGCGTGGCGGTCTGCGGGTCGACCCGCCACACGAAGGGCGCGCCGTTCTCCGCCGACAATGCCGACAGCGGCACCGCCAGGGCCTGGGCGGCGCCGGTGCTGGCGAACACCCGCGCGCTCTGGCCGAGCTCCGCGGGCACCGTGCCGACGTCGAAGGCGACCCGTGCCGGGAAGGTGCGCGACTGCGCGTCGGCGGCCGGCGACAGCTCGCGAATGTGCGCCGGGTAGCGCTGGCCGGGCTGCGACCACAGCTCCACCTCGATTGGCTGGCCGATGCGGAAGCGCTCGAAGGCGTGCTCGGGCAGGTTGATCGCCACCTCGCGCTCGCCATCCACCGCCAGGCTGAACAGCGTCTGCCCGGCGGAAACCACCTGCCCGACATCGAAGCGCCGGCTGGCGATCACGCCGTCCTGCGGCGCACGCAGCACCGCGTAGCCGGCCTGGTTGTTGGCGACGTTGAACTCGGCGCGAATCTGCCGCAGGCGGGCCTCGGCCGAAAGGAAGCCGTTATGCGCGCTGTCGTACTGCGAGCGGCTGACCATCTGCCGGTCGAGCAGGCGCTGGTAACGCTCGCGCTCGGCCTTGGCCAGTTGCAGGTTGGCCTCGGCGGCGGCGACCTGCGCGCGGCTGGCGTCCAGCTGCAGGCGCACGTCCTGCGGGTCCAGCTCGGCCAGCGGCTGGTCCTTCTTGACCCGCTCGCCCACTTCCACCAGGCGCTGGGTCACCTTGCCGCCGATGCGGAATGCCAGTTCCGGCTCGTAGCGCGCACGTACCTCGCCCGGAAAGCTCTCCGAGGCGGCACCCGCCGGCTGCGGCTGCACCACCATCGCCGGGCGCGGCGGAGCCGGTGGCGCCAGGGGTTTTTCGCAAGCGCCAAGCGCCAGCGCGAGAGACAGGACGGAAAGCGGAGCGAGGAAACGGGGTGGCATGTTCGGTGGCCCTTCGCAGACGGCGTTTTGGAATTCTTATACTGGCGGGTATAGTAAAAATAGAAAACTCACCAGTCCAGTATTTAAACGGCGAAAATGTCAGACAAATCTTTTCCCGGTAACGGCCCCGGCCGGCCCAAGGACCCCGCCAAACGCAAGGCCATTCTCGAGGCGGCGAAATGCCTGTTCCTGAGGCAGGGCTACGACGGCAGCAGCATGGACGCCATCGCCGCCCATGCCGGAGTTTCCAAGCTCACGGTGTACAGCCACTTCAACGACAAGGAGACGCTGTTCGCCGCCGCGGTGAAGGCCAAGTGCGAAGAGCAACTGCCCGAACTGCTCTTCGAACTGACCGAGGGCGCGCCCATCGAGGCGCAGCTGATGAGGATCGGGCTGGGTTTCCACGCGTTGATCAACAGCGCCGAATCGGTGGGCCTGCACCGCACCATGATCGCCCTGGCCAGTTCCAACCCACGGCTCTCGCAGCTGTTCTACGAGGCCGGTCCGAAGCAGGTGATCGAGGAGATGGCGCGGCTGCTGGCCGAGGTGGATCGCGCCGGGAAACTGCGCATCGCCGACCCGCACGGCGCCGCAGAGCATTTTTTCTGCCTGGTCAAGGGTGGCCACCACTTCCGCCACCTGATCGGCTGCGCCGAAGCGCAGAGCGCGGAAGACGAACAGGCCCACGTGCACGACGTGGTGGAGCTGTTCCTGCGCGCGTTCCGCCTCGATCCCCTCAGCTGAGGTTGGCCTTGTGCAGGCCGTAGAGCTTGTCGGCCGAGCCGGGCACGGCGCGGAAAGCGACGCTCAGGCGGTTCCAGCCGTTGATCGCGATGATCAGAAAGGACAGCTCGGCCACTTCCTGCTCGGAAAACTGCTCGCGCACCGCGGCGAAGATCGCGTCCGGTACGCCGTGCGGCGGCAGGTGGGTCAGCACCTCGGTCCATTCCAGCGCCGCGCGTTCACGCGGGGAAAACAGCGGCGATTCGCGCCACACGGCGACGTGATGCAGGCGCAGCTCGCGCTCGCCGTGAATCTTGGCTTCCTTGACGTGCATGTCGACGCAGAAGGCGCAGCCGTTCAGTTGCGACGCGCGTAGCGTCACCAGATGGGCGATCTCGGCGAGAAAGGGTTTCTTGTTCAGCAGAACGCTGAATTCCGCGTAAAGGGCGGCGGCGTCGGGGGACAGCTTGTAGTAGTCGAGACGTTGGCTCATGGTCGTGCTCCGCAGGGTCGGAGGGCCGTTACGGCGAATGCCGTGGTAGCCCGGTGGAGACGACTGTACGGGGCGATGGCCTAGTCATGTAGAGCCAAGTTCGACCTGTTTGACTGGGACATGAACGAGCGCGCGGTCAGTCGGCGGCGACCAGTTTCTTCAGCGGATAGATGTCGTAGCGGCTGGACTTGCCGTCCAGGCTGTAGCTCGGTTTCGCGCCTTCGATCGGCGGCGCCTTGCGCGGGCGCTTCACCACCACGCGGTGGCTGGCCAGCGCCAGCGCGGCCTGCAACAGCGCCGGCGCGTCCATGTCGTCGCCCACCAGCGGGCGGAACAGGCGCATCTCCTTCTTCACCAGGGCGCTCTTGTCTCGATGCGGGAACATCGGGTCGAGGTAGATCACCTGCGGTGCCTCGTCCTGCCAGGCGCCGATCAGCTCGATGGCGTTGCCCACCCGCAGGCGCATGCGCGCGACGATCGAACCGACCTCCGCATCGCCGGCGGCGCGGGCCAGCCCGTCCTCCAGCAGCGCGGCGATCAGCGGCTGGCGCTCGATCAGGCTGACCGTGCAACCCAGGGTCGCCAGCACGAAGGCATCGCGCCCCAGCCCGGCGGTGGCATCCAGCACCGACGGCCGAATTCCTGCACCGACGCCGACTGCCTTGGCGATCATCTGCCCGCTGCCGCCGCCGAAACGCCGCCGGTGCGCCACCGCGCCCTCGAGGAAATCCACCCGCACCGGCCCCGGCGCGGCATCGCCCAGTTCGACGAACTGCAACCCCTCGGCGCCCACCTGCACGGCGAACTCCGCGTCGCCCTGCAACGGCAGGCCGAGGCGCTGCGCCCAGCGCTCGGCGGCGGCGGAATGGACAGGAGAAAGCGCTTCGACGCGCAGGGACGGCAGGTCGGTCATGGTGCTCGGGGCAGGCGATTAGGGGCCGCCATTCTGCCAGAAGCCGCCGTGACGCGCGCCCGCAAGCCGGTCACGACAAAGCGCACGCGTACCAGCTGTTCCGTGTGTGCGGGCGGCAAAGGAGTGGTCAGCACCTGATTTCGCGCAACAGGGCCGGCGCTCAGCGGCACATCCGGTAGAGCCCCATGTCGACATGGAAATGGTCGTGATGGGCGGCGTTGTACTGCGGCCCGAGGGTGGTGTTGAAACTGCCGCAGGCGGCGTCGTGGACCAGGCGGAGGAAGCGCGCCGCGTCGTCATCGCCCTTCCAGTCGCGCGCCACGGTGATGCGCTGGCCATCACGCAGGCGGAAGCCGGCGATGTCGAAGGCATTCGCCGAGGCGTGCTGGCTGCGCCGCGTGCTGCCGGCGATGTTGCGGCAGGCGAAGCTGCCGAAGTGCTCGATGCGCGTCACCGGCTGGCCGAACACCGCCTGCGCGGCGGGCTGCAGGCCGTGCCGCTCGAACATCGCGTAGGCCACCGCCAGCGGACAGGTGGCGACAAAGGAGCCGCTGAAGGCCAGCTCCGAAGCCTGCACGCGCACAGCGTTCTCGATCGGACAACCGGACACCGGGCCATCGGCGACGGCGCTGTAACGCAGCGCGGAGCTTTGCAGCGCCTGTGCGCACAGCTCGCGGTCCTGCTGCAGGCGCATCAGCTTGAGCGGTGTCAGCAGGTTCGGCGCCAGGCGCACATCCAGCGGCGCCCAGGGATTCCACTGCGGTGGCACATCCCACCAGCCGCGCCAGATCGCCACGACCGGCGCGGCGAGGATCAGCACCAGCAGGAGGAATTTGCGCATCGGCTAACGAAAGGCCTCGTTGAGTTCGGCGAAGCTCAACCCGCGCGCGGCGTAGGCGAAGGTCCCGCTGTTGGCGATCTCCTGCGCCGCCTGGAAGAAGCCGCTGTAGGCCGCGCGCGCCAGCGACGAGCCGACGCTGATCCGCCGAACGCCGAGCCCGGCCAGCTCGTCGACGGACAAGGCGCTGCCCGACAGGCCCATCAGTACGTTCAGCGGCTTGGGCGCCACCGCGCGCACGGCGGCGGCGATGTCTTCGCGGCGGATGAGGCCGGGCGCGTAAAGCACATCGGCGCCGGCTTCGGCGTAAGCCTCCAGGCGGCGCAGGGTGTCGCGCAGGTCGTCGCGCCCGTGCAGCAGGTTCTCCGCCCGCGCGGTGAGCATGAAGGGGAAATCCAGGCCGCGTACCGCCTGCGCCGCCGCGCGCACGCGCTGCACGGCATCCTCGAACGGATGGATCGGCAGCGCCGCGTCGCCGCTGGCGTCCTCTATCGAGGCGCCGACCAGGCCGACCGCCGCGGCCCGGCGGATCGCCTCGGCGCAGCCCTCGGCGGTGGCGCTGAAACCGTTCTCCAGGTCGGCGCTGACCGGCAACGGCGTGGCCTCCACGATTCCGCGCGCATTCGCCAGGGTCTGCTCCAGGTCCAGCGCGCCCTCGCCGTCCGGGCGGCCGAGGGAAAACGCCAGGCCCGCGCTGGTGGTAGCCAAAGCCGGAAACCCCAATGCCGCGAGCAGCTTCGCCGAGCCGGCATCCCAGGGATTGGGGATGACGAACGCGCCGTCGCGCGCGTGCAGCGCCTTGAACGCCTGGCCGCGAGATGCCTGGGACGTCATCGAATAGCCCTCCGCAAAAAAACCCACCTTACCCTCAAAGCAGATCGAGCTGCGACGTGCGCAACTCCGGGAGCGCTTCCAGGCCGGGCAGGCGCCGGCGCAGTCGCTCGTGGAAGCGCTTGGCCTGCTCGCCGGCCAACCGGTTGTCCGGCGTGTGCAGGTAGATGTGCGGCGTCAGGCCCTGCTCGATCCACTCGGCGAGCTTCTCGACCCAGCGCGTCAGGTGCGCGTCGTTGGCGTCGAGATCCGGCCCGCCGATAAACCGCACCTGCGGCGAGGCGCTGAAGGACGTCGGCCGCACAGACGCCAGGCGCGGCTTGCGCCGCTGCGCATCGAGCACCGCCGGGTCGTCGCTGCGGCAGGCGAAGAGCGCGCGGGCGTCCAGGCAGATGCGCTCCACACCCCGATCGCGCAGCAGCCGATTGAGCGCCCGCTCGGCATCGCTGGCATCGAAGAACTGCGCATGCCGCACCTCGACCGCCAGCGAGCGCACGTCCAGTGCATCGATGAAATCGCCCAGCTCGGCCAGGCGCTGCGGCCCGAAGGCCGCCGGCAGTTGCAGCCAGAGCGGTTGCAGGCGCTCGCCCAGCGGCGCCATCAGCGCGAGGAAGCGCCGGGCGCTGGCCAGGTTGTCACGCAGGTCGCCCTCGTGGCTGATCTCCTTCGGCAGCTTGGCGCAGAAGCGGAAGTTCGCCGGCAGGGTCTGCGCCCAGCGGGCGACCTTGGCGGCATCCGGCCAGGCGTAAAAGGTCGTGTTGCCCTCAACGCTGTTGAACAGGTGGCAGTAATGGGCGAGGAAGTCTTCGGCGGCCGCCTCGCGCGGGAAAATCGAACCGCGCCAGGCGGCATCGTTCCAGGAAGGGCAACCGAGAAAGTACGGGAGCGGCACTAGGCGTAGAGGTCGAGGCCGAGGACTTCGTTGGCGTCCAGCTCGCTGGCGTAGCTGGCAGTAGTGCTGTAGCTGGCCAGGGCCTGGGCGGCGCGGCTGGTCACCGGACGTTCGTAGGTGTCGGTGTAGCGGACGATGGGCAGGCTGTCGTTGTTCGACTCGCGGACGGTCTTGCTCGGCTCGACCTGAAGCGGCTGCGCGACGCTCTCGAAGTCCTGGCTGGCGGCCGTCGAGGTGGGATCTTCCCGGCGCAGCTCATCCCCGCGCGAAACGTCGCGGTAGGGCGCGATCGCCGTTCCCTGCCGGGAGGAGCGATCCACTGTGTAGGGGGATGTATAACCGTCGATACGCATTGGATAACCTCAAGGTCGCGCCACTCTAATCGGTCGCCTGAAGGCTGGCAATCGTCGCCGGCACGGCGGCCGGGAGCGCGGATGAACGGCGCTCCACACCTGCTCCGACCGGGCCCGCGCAGGCCCCGTTCAGCCGCCCCGCCGAGCGGTTTCTAGAGCGGTGCCTTGGGCGTCGCCACGTTGTCGCGCAGATACACGGGCTGCGCCGCATCGGCTTCGACACCTTCGCCGCGCGCCCAGGCGAAACCGGCGAGCGCGAGCAGGTCTTCGGCGTGCGGCAACAGACTGGCGTCCAGTGCCTGCGGCGCCACCGGCAAGCGCGCCACGTACCCCCAACCCGTGCCCGCGCCGAACCAGTTGCCGGCGGCGTCGCGCGGCAGGCCGACGCGTTCAGGCGGCAGGACGGCCTCGGCGCCGAGCAGGCGCATCTCGCCAGCCTCCAGGCGATAGCAACCCCAGTACACCTCGTCCATGCGCGCGTCGATGGCCGCGGCGACCTGGGTGGCGGCGTGCTCGCGGTGAGCGCGCTGGGCAAGCACGGCGAGATCGGAGATCGGCAGCACCGGCCGCTCCAGGGCGAACGCCAGGCCCTGAACCACACCGATGGCGATACGCACGCCGGTGAAGGCACCAGGGCCCCGGCCGAACGCGATGGCGTCCAGCGCGCTCATGCCGATGCCGGCCTCGGCGAGGATCTCGCCGATCATCGGCAGCAGCCGCTGGGCATGCAGGCGCGGGATCACCTCGTGACGCACCAGCACCCGTTGCTCGTGGAGCAAGGCAACGGAACAGGCTTCGGTGGAGGTGTCCAGGGCCAGCAAGGTGGTCATCGGAGGGTCCGCAGTGAGGGAGGAAAAGGCCGCGCATTATAGCCGCAGCGTGCCGCTCGCAGCGGTGTGCGACACAAACGAAAACGGCCCGCGAGCGGGCCGTTCGGAACGCTCGATGGGTCAGCTCAGCGCGGCGAACACCTTGGCGGTGATGTCCTCGACCGAACCCACGCCCTGCACGGCGGTGTATTTCGGCGTGCCCTCGACGGCCGCGAGCTGCTGGTAGAAGTCCACCAGCGGTTTGGTCTGCGAGTGGTACACCGACAGGCGGTGGCGCACGGTCGCTTCCTTGTCGTCGTCACGCTGGATCAGCGCTTCGCCGGTGAGGTCGTCGACGTCCGCAACTTTCGGCGGGTTGTGCTCGATGTGATAGACGCGGCCGGAATCCGGGTGCACGCGGCGACCGGCGATGCGGCTGACGATTTCCTCGTCGTCGACGGCGATTTCCACCACGTAGTCGATCTTAACCCCGGCCTGCTTCAGCGCCTCGGCCTGCGGGATGGTCCGCGGGAAGCCGTCGAAGAGGAAGCCCTTGGCGCAGTCGGGCTGGGCGATGCGTTCCTTGACCAGGTTGATGATCAGGTCGTCGGACACCAGACCGCCGCTGTCCATCACGCTCTTGGCCTTGAGACCCAGCTCGGTGCCGGCCTTGACGGCCGCACGCAGCATGTCGCCGGTGGAAATTTGCGGGATGTCGAACTTCTCGGTGATGAAGCGAGCTTGAGTACCTTTGCCGGCACCGGGTGCCCCCAGCAGAATCACGCGCATCGCTTTGCTCCTCAAAGTAGTAAGTCGTCGGACCGGCCTCTTGGGGCCGATCTCTATACCGGTTGCGGCGGCAGCGCGGGCTACAGGGCCCGCCCAAAGGTTGACCAAGATACACAGCGCACCGAAGCGGCACAAGCCGCCCAAAGTCGGAGCCTTGACCGCCTTTCGCACGCCTGTGCCGGGCCCGGCGAGCGGTCGCGACGCACCCGGCGGACGGCCGTAAAAGCGACCACCTGGCGCTGAATTCCCCCTGCGTTCCGGCCCTCGGGCAACAGCACTAACCGGTGTTGCGCAGACCCGCGGCGATCCCTGCCACACTCACCAGTAGCGCCTGCTCCAGCGGTGCGTCGGGCTCCGCCGGGGATTGCCGCGAGCGCGCCAGCAGTTCGACCTGGAGCAGGTGCAGCGGGTCGAGATAGGCATCGCGCACGCTGATCGACTCCAGCGTCTCGGGACTGTGGCCAAGCAACTGGGACTGTCCGGTCAGGCCGAGCACCGCCGCGCAAGCCTGTGACAATAGGTCGCGCAGCTGCGCTCCGAGCGGGCGCAGCGAGGGTTCCACCAGGCGTTCGTCGTAGAGTCGGGCGATGTCGGCGTCGGCCTTGGCGAGGACCATTTCCAGCATGTCGATGCGGGTGCGGAAGAACGGCCAGGACTCGCGCATCTCGCGCAGCGTCTCGTCTTCGCCGCGCTCCAGGGCATTGCCCAGCGCGCGCTCCCAGCCCAGCCAGGCGGGCAGCATCAGGCGGGTCTGGGTCCAGGCGAATATCCACGGGATGGCCCGCAGGCTTTCGACGCCGCCCTGGCGACGCTTGGCCGGACGACTGCCCAGCGGCAGGCGACCGAGCTCCTGCTCCGGGGTCGCCTGGCCGAAATAATCGACGAACTGCGGGTTCTCGCGGACCACCGCGCGGTACGCGGCCACGCCATCGGCGGCAAGGCGATCCATCTGCTCGCGCCAGTGCGCCTGCGGCACGGGCGGCGGCAGCAATGTCGCCTCGAGAACGGCAGCCAGATAGAGGTTGAGGTTCTGCTCGGCGATCGCCGGAAGGCCGAACTTGAAGCGGATCATTTCGCCCTGCTCGGTGGTGCGGAAGCGCCCGTTCACCGAGCCCGGCGGCTGCGAGAGGATCGCCGCGTGCGCCGGGCCGCCGCCGCGCCCGACGGTGCCGCCACGGCCATGGAACAACAGAAGTTCGACCTGCTGCTCGCGGCATATTTCAACCAGCCGCTCCTGCGCGCGGTACTGCGCCCAGGCCGCCGCCGTGGTGCCGGCATCCTTGGCCGAATCCGAGTAGCCGATCATCACTTCCTGCGGCCCGCACAGGCGGGCGCGGTAGTCGGCGAGGCCCAGCAGTCGCTCGATCACCGGGCCGGCGTTGTCCAGGTCGGCGAGGGTCTCGAACAGCGGCACCACACGCAGCGCCCGGCGCAGGCCGGACTCCTTGAGCAGCAGTTGCACGGCGAGGATGTCCGAGGCGGCGCCGGCCATGGAGATGACGTAGGAGCCCAGCGATTCCGCCGGGGCCTGCGCGGCAACGCGGCAGGTGGCGAGCACTTCAGCGGTGTCTTCGCTGGCCTGGTAATCCGCCGGCAGCAGTGGCCGGGGATTCTTCAACTCCTCCTGCAGAAAGGCCAGGCGCCGCGCCTCGTCCCATTCGCCGTAGCGGCCCAGGCCGAGGTATTCGGTGATTTCGCCGAGCGCCGCGGCGTGCCGCGCAGCGTCCTGGCGCAGGTCCAGGCGGACCAGGAACAGGCCGAAGCTGGACACCCGGCGCAGGCAGTCGAGCAGCGCACCGTCGGCGATCATGCCCATGCCGCACTCATGCAGCGAGCGGTAGCACAGCTCCAGCGGCTCACGCAGTTCGTCGGTGTGCTGCAGCACCGCGGCACCGGGCGCCAGGGATTCGCGCAACGCCGACTGCGCCCAGCTGCGGGTCGCCCGCAGGCGTTCGCGCAGGGTCTTGAGCACCTGCCGATACGGCTCCGGGGTATCGCCGGCACGCGCGCGCAGTGCGTCGCTGGCCTGCTGCATGGACAGGTCGGCGGCAAGCCGGTCGACATCGCGCAGGTACAGGTCGGCGGCCATCCAGCGCGCCAGCAGCAACACTTCGCGGGACACGGCCGCGGTGACATTGGGGTTGCCGTCGCGGTCGCCGCCCATCCAGGAGGCGAAGCGGATCGGCGCGGCATCCAGCGGCAGCCGCTCTCCGCAGCAGTCCTGCAAGGTCCGATCGACGCCACGCAGCACGCGCGGCAGGGCGTGCCAGAGGGAATGCTCGATCACCGCGAAGCCCCACTTGGCCTCGTCCACCGGGGTCGGCCGGACGCGGCGGATTTCCTCGGTGTGCCAGGCCTCGGCGATCAGCCGCTGCAGGTTGTCGCGAACCTCGTCGCGCTCCGCCGCGCCGAGATCGTCGTGGTCCTGCACGGCGAGCTGGGCGGCCATGGCGTCGTACTTCTGGATCAGCGTGCGGCGCGCCACCTCGGTCGGGTGCGCGGTGAGCACCAGTTCGATCTCCAGGCCCGCCAACTGCTTCGCCAGGGCATCGCCGGCATGCCCGTCGCCACGCAGGCGCGCCAGCAGCTCGCCGAGCACGTGGATTTCGAACGGGGGCGCTTCATCGGCGCGGCGACGGCGGATGCGGTGGTACTGCTCGGCGATGTTGGCCAGGTTGAGGAACTGGTTGAACGCCCGCGCCACCGGCAGCAACTGGTCCTCGCGCAGCCCGTCGAGGGTCTCGCCCAGCTGCTGGGCGCCCTCCTCCGAGCCGCGCCGGGCAGCCTTGGCACCCTTGCGGATGCGCTCGATGCGTTCGAGGAAGTCCTCGCCGTGTTGCGCACGGATGGTGTCGCCCAGCAGTTCGCCGAGCAGATGAACGTCCTCGCGCAGTCGTGCGTCGATTTCCGCCATGCCGGTTCTCCTCCGATCGTTCGCGCCGGCGGTGGGCCGGCAATCAATCTGAACGAGCACGGGCGAAGTTGTTCAAAACCCATGAGCCCGCCATAGGGCGATCAAACCCAACCACCTGCTCCGGAGCGGTACATGCCGGGGAATGAGGTAACCATGAAGATTCGTGAACTGGCGAAACATTGGGAAGAGAACGCTAAGGGCCGACTGACCCGCGGCCAGTACAACATCAACCTGGACCTGGAATCCGCCGCACGCCTGGCGGCACTGTCGGAGATGTATCCCAAGCGCAACGTCGAGGAACTGCTCGCCGAACTGGTCGCCGCCTCGCTGGAAGAGCTCGAAGCCAGCCTGCCCTACGTGAAGGGCAACCAGGTCGTCGCCGTCGACGAACAGGGCGACCCGCTGTACGAAGACATCGGCCCCACCCCGCGCTTCTTGGCCCTGTCGCGTCGCTACCTGCAGGACCTCAGCGAAGAGCGCGAAAGCAGCAGTAACCACTGAGCGCAACTCCCCTCTGCCGTCTAAGCCGCCATCCAGAGCGGCTAGTCGGCGTTCGCCCGGCGTTTTCCGGGCATGTATCTGCTGACCATTCGGTCAGGGAAAACAGTTGGAACATTTGTCCGTTGCCACCAGTCGGAAAAGTATGTCGCCGCTGTCCCGGACGCCGCACAAGCCCCTTCGAGCCCGTGCCGGACCGTCCGGAGACAACGGCGAGATCACGGAATAAACGATCGTACGGAAATCCGGGAGGCACTTCTTATGAACTCAGGTAACGCCAAATCCGCTTCGTCCAGAAGCGGCTTCACGCTCGCCGCGCTGGCCCTCGGCAGCACCCTATTGCTCGCGGGCTGCGCCGGCAATCCGCCCACCGAACAGTTCGCCGTCAGCAACACCGTGCTGAAGAGCGCAACCGTGGCGGGCGCCACGGAGTACGCACCGGTCGAGCTGCGCACCGCGCAGGAAAAGATGGCCCGCGCCGAATCCCTGGCGAAGGAAAAAGACTACGAGCAGGCCCGTCGGCTCGCCGAACAGGCTGAATGGGACGCCCGCGTAGCCGAACGCAAGGCGCTCGCCGCGAAGGCCGAGAAGGCCTACCAGGACTCGCAGCAGGGTGTGCAAGACCTGCGCGAAGAAGGCCAACGCAGCACCATCATCGTCAAGTGATGGCCCGGCAGACGAACTCGAAAAGGATGACTCGTTATGCGTAAGACACTGTTGATACCTGCCCTTTCGGCGCTGACCCTGGCCCTCGCCGGTTGCGCCTCGAAACCCAACCCGAACCTCGACCAGGCCCGCGCCAGCTACAACCAGCTGCAGACCAATCCCCAGGCCGCCATGCTGGCGCCGGTCGAGACAAAGGAAGCCGCGGACATGCTCAGCCGCGCCGAACTGGCCTATTCCGGTGACAACGACCAGAAGACCGTCGACCAGTTGGCCTACCTCACCAACCAGCGCGTGGTCGTGGCGGAGGAAACCATCCGCATGAAGACGGCCGAGAAGAACCTCGCCGGCGCCGCCGCGCAACGCACCCAGGCTCGCCTGGACGCGCGTACCGCGCAGGTGGATTCGCTGCTCGGTACCTTGAAGCCGCAGCCCACGCCGCGCGGCGACATGATCACCCTGGGCGATGTGCTGTTCGAGGTCGACCGGGCTGAGCTTAAGCCGGCGGGTATGCGCCAGCTCTACAAACTGGGCGACTACTTGAAGAAGAACCCCGAGCGCCAGGTGGTGGTCGAGGGCTTCACCGACAGCACCGGCACCGCCTCGCATAACCTGGAGCTGTCGCAGCGCCGCGCCGATTCGGTGAAAACCGCACTGGCCAGCATGGGCATCGCGCCGCAGCGCATCACCACCCAGGGTTATGGCGAGAGCAGCCCGGTGGCGAGCAACGACACGCCGGATTCGCGCGTGCTCAATCGCCGCGTCGAGATCACCATCTCGCCGGATGCCCAGCCGGTCGCACCCCGGGTAATCACCCAGTAAGCGACCCGACCGCAAGACATGAACCCCGCCTCGGCGGGGTTTTTCTTTCGCAGGGCTCGCCATGCGCACCGCAATCCCCATTCGGGAGCCATTGGTGCGCGCGGCGCACCCTACGTAAACCGCGGCACGCAGAAACCTCGATGGCCTTTTGTGGGGGCTCCATGTGCACCGCAATCCCACTGGGAACCCCAACGGTGCGCACAGCGCACTCTACGTAGACCACGGCACGCAGAAACGTCGATGGCCTTTCGTAGGGTGCGCCATGCGCACCACAACCCCCACCCGTGAGCCATTGGCGCGCGCGGCGCAGCCTACGAAGGCGGCTCGGCAGGGCAGCCAATTCGCATGCATAAAAAAGCCCCGCTTTCGCGGGGCTCTCGATACAGCGGTGACGGGTCGGCTTACATCATGCCGCCCATGCCACCCATGCCGCCCATGTCCGGCATACCGCCGGCAGCAGGCTTGTCTTCAGCCACTTCGGCGATCATCGCTTCGGTGGTGATCATCAGGCTGCCGATGGAGGTGGCGGCTTGCAGCGCGGTACGGGTCACCTTGGCCGGATCGAGGATACCCATCTCGATCATGTCGCCGTAGGTGTCGGTCGCGGCGTTGAAGCCGAAGTTGCCCGAACCCTGCTTGACCTTGTCGACCACCACGCTCGGCTCACCACCGGCGTTGGCAACGATCTGGCGCAGCGGGGACTCGACGGCGCGACGCAGCAGCGCGATACCGACGTTCTGGTCTTCGTTATCGCCCTTCAGCTCGGAGATGGCCTGCAGAGCGCGCACCAGGGCAACGCCACCGCCAGGCACCACGCCTTCTTCGACCGCCGCACGGGTGGCGTGCAGGGCGTCTTCGACGCGGGCTTTCTTCTCTTTCATCTCGACTTCGGTGCCGGCACCGACCTTGATCACGGCAACACCGCCGGCCAGCTTGGCCAGACGCTCTTGCAGTTTTTCACGGTCGTAGTCGGAGGAGGTTTCCTCGACCTGCTTGCGGATCTGCGCAACGCGGGATTCGATGTCGCCTTGCTGGCCGGCGCCGTCGATGATGGTGGTGTTTTCCTTGTTCAGCACGACGCGCTTGGCGTTACCCAGGTGTTCCAGGGTGGCGCTTTCCAGGCTCAGGCCGACTTCTTCGGAAATCACGGTACCGCCAGTCAGGATGGCGATGTCCTGCAGCATGGCCTTGCGACGGTCGCCGAAGCCCGGAGCCTTGACGGCCGCGACCTTGACGATGCCGCGCATGTTGTTGACGACCAGGGTAGCCAGGGCTTCGCCTTCGACGTCTTCGGCAACGATCAGCAGCGGACGGCCGGCTTTGGCGACAGCTTCCAGCACCGGCAGCATTTCGCGGATGTTGGAGATCTTCTTGTCGACCAGCAGGATCAGCGGGCCGTCGAGTTCGGCGACCATGGTGTCCGGCTTGTTGATGAAGTAGGGGGACAGGTAGCCGCGGTCGAACTGCATGCCTTCGACGACGGACAGCTCGTTCTCCAGGCCCGAACCTTCTTCGACGGTGATCACGCCTTCTTTACCGACCTTTTCCATGGCTTCGGCAATGATGTCGCCGATCGAGGAGTCGGAGTTGGCGGAGATGGTGCCGACCTGGGCGATGGCCTTGGAATCGGCGCACGGCTTGGCCAGGTTCTTCAGCTCGGCGACGATGGCGATGGTCGCCTTGTCGATGCCGCGCTTGAGGTCCATCGGGTTCATGCCGGCAGCGACGGCTTTCAGGCCTTCGTTGACGATGGCCTGGGCCAGAACGGTGGCGGTGGTGGTGCCGTCACCCGCGGCATCGTTGGCCTTGGACGCGACGTCCTTGACCAGCTGCGCGCCCATGTTCTCGAACTTGTCCTTGAGTTCGATTTCCTTGGCGACGGAAACGCCGTCCTTGGTGATGGTCGGAGCGCCGAAGCTCTTTTCCAGAACCACGTTGCGGCCTTTCGGGCCGAGGGTGGCTTTGACGGCATCGGCCAGCACGTTCACGCCGACCAGCATTTTCTTGCGAGCGGAATCGCCGAATTTGACTTCTTTAGCAGCCATGGTGATTGATCCTCAATTCTTCAATTAGTGACGGGATTCGCGGGGAATCAGGCTTCGATGACGGCGAGGATTTCGTTCTCGCTCATCACCAGCAGGTCTTCGCCGTCGACTTTCACGGTGTTGCTGCCGGAGTAAGGGCCAAACACCACTTTGTCGCCGACTTTGACGGCCAGGGCGCGCACTTCACCGTTTTCCAGCACTTTGCCGGCGCCAACAGCGACGATTTCGCCGCGGTTCGGTTTTTCGGCAGCGGAACCCGGCAGCACGATGCCGCCTGCGGTTTTGGTTTCTTCTTCGCTGCGACGAATGACGACGCGGTCATGCAGGGGACGAAGCTTCATTGTCGATCTCTCCCAATTGAGTGTTTTCCGGCGCCGGCTCGATGCCGGCGGGTTAAATCCGGCGGTGCCGGTTGCGGCCCGCAGAGCGGACCGCAGAAGACAGCCTGTCGACGTGACAGGGACCTTGCGGTGTCCGCTAGATGCGGGCGTACAAGCGCATTTCAAGGGTCGCGCGCAAAAAAATTTCGTTATCGCGGCGCAGAGGGGCTGGCATACGAACGCATCCGATCACTGATCGCGGCGTTCGTACTCGCCCTCGATGACATTGGGTCGGGCCGCGTCAGGTCGGGCCGCGTCAGGCCGCGCCGCGCCGCCCGCCGGGTCATCGGAGAACGCGCGCTGGCGCTGCACCTGCGCCTCGATCCGGCGCCCGACGGCCCGCAGGATCATGGCGCGGGTGAAGGGGACGATGAACAGCAGGCCTATGATGTCGCTGAGAAAACCCGGCAGTATTAGCAAGGCACCGCCCAGGGCGACCATCAGCCCCTCGAGCATTTCCTTTTCGGGCAACTCGCCGCGCGCCAGGCGCTCCCGCGCTCGCCAGGCGGTGGCTACACCGGCGACGCGCAGGAGCAGGCCGCCGAGCAGCGCACTGCCCACCAGCAACAGCAGCGTGGGCAGAACGCCGATGGCGCCGCCGACCTTGATCAGCAGCGCCAGCTCGACAACCGGGAACAACAGAAACAGAAAGAAGAAAACGCGCATCGTGGAATCCTTGGCGGAAGAACGGCTTCCGAGGGTATGAGATGACGGTGGGCAGCCGGCATTTCAAGGCCGGCAGGATAGCGACTGTTACCGGATTATTCGTCGCCGGGACCTTCCGGGAACGGCCAGGCGTCGGCACGGGCCAGCGCGACCAGCGCCTGGCGCACCTCGCCGGGGTCGCTGCAGGGCTCTGCGAACGGCAGCCAGTGCAGCGCCGCACCGATGCGCAGGTGAAAGCCTTCGCTGTCGATGCCGACCATCTGTGCCGGTTCGTTGCCCGGCAGGCCGGCCAGCCGGACGTAGTGGGCGATGGCATCGGGGTGATCGTCGTTCATGTGTTCGACCATCGAGGTTTCGCTGGCGCCGGCGAAGGGGTTGGCGAGCTCGACCCGGTCCAGCCAGTGGATCGCACCGAAGCCGCCAATGTAGCGCCAGCGCACCGGCTGCAGCACCCAGAAGTCGAAGTCGTGGGCCAGGTGATAGTCCTGCGAGGCGGGAAAGTAGCGATAGAACCGCCGGGCCGCCGCTTCGATCTCTCCAGCGCCCTGCAACGGGCTGGCCTCGGCGAGCAGGGTCAGGCGCCCCGCCGCCTGCACGTCCTGCGCGCCACGCTCGCCCACCAGCAGCGAGCACTTCCCGTCGGCCTTGAGGTTGTGGGTATGCTGGGCGATGCGGCTGATGAGGATCAGCGGCCGGCCCGAGGCGTCGAGACAGAACGGCGCCACCGAGCCGAACGGAAAGCCGGGCATGGCCCTGGACTGGGTGGAAAGCACGCCGCGGTACTCCCGCAGCAGCAACCGGCGTGCATGCTGGCTCGATCGAACGCTCACCCAATGACTCCTTGGACGATTCCGTTGAGAATGGACGGGCTCAGCATAACGGGTTCGCCGTGGCGGCGACGACAACAACAATCAGCAGGGGATTCACGATGCAACTCAAGGACAAGGTCATCATCATCACCGGCGGCGGCCAGGGTCTCGGCCGCGCCATGGGCGAATACCTGGCGGCGAAGGGCGCACGCCTGGCGCTGGTCGATCTCAACCAGGAGAAACTCGACGAGGCCGTCGCCGCCTGCAAGGCCGCCGGGGGCGAGGCGAAAGCCTACCTGTGCAACGTTGCCAACGAAGAGCAGGTGACTCATCTGGTGAGCCAGGTGGCCGACGACTTCGGCGCGATCAACGGGCTGGTGAACAACGCGGGAATCCTGCGCGACGGGCTGACCATCAAGGTCAAGGACGGCGAGCTGACCAAGCTGAGCCTGGCGCAGTGGCAGTCGGTGATCGACGTCAACCTGACCGGCGTGTTCCTTTGCACCCGCGAGGTCGCGGCGAAGATGATCGAGCTGAAGAACGAAGGCGCGATCGTCAACATCTCCTCGATCTCCCGCGCCGGCAACATGGGCCAGGCCAACTACTCGGCGGCCAAGGCCGGGGTCGCGGCGGACACCGTGGTCTGGGCGAAGGAACTGGCGCGCTACGGCATCCGCGTGGCGGGCGTGGCGCCGGGCTTCATCGAGACCGACATGGTGGCGAGCATGAAACCCGAAGCGCTGGAGAAGATGACCTCGGGCATCCCGCTCAAGCGCCTCGGCAAGCCGGTTGAGATCGCCCACTCGGTGGCCTATATCTTCGAGAACGACTACTACACGGGGAGAGTGCTGGAACTCGACGGCGGCCTCCGCCTCTAGTTGGGTTTCGATCTCGGCGTTGAATGCCGGTTCAAGATGCTCATTTACAGGCGTAAATTCCGCTCTCTCGCCGGCATTCGCCTTGCCTGGCCTTAGCTCGCAAGATCGAGACCAGACATCGCCAAGAGCGCCGAAATGAAAAAGCCCCGCGATGCGGGGCTTTTTTCTTGCGAGCGGGGCTTTTACCAACCCACGCCGAAACCTACGGTGTAGCGGGTTTCGTTCAGCTCGCCATCGGAGTTGCCGCTGACGATGTCCTTCTCGGCCTTGAGGTTGAGCGAGGCCCAGTCGGTGACCTTGTAGCGCAGCCCGGCTTCGGAATCCAGGGCGTACTCGGCGACGCCGGACAGGGGTTTGCCGATCTCGCCATTGGTGAAGATTTCCACCGTCTTGCCGATCAGGTAGCGGTTGTATTCCCACTTCAGCGCCAGCGAGTAGAAGTTGTCCTTGTTGCCGTTGCTGTATTCGTAGTCGGTGCGGTTGACCAGCGAGGTGAGCGAGAAGGCGCCCAGTTCGTTGTCCCAGAACTGGTAACCCGGACCGGTACCCAGCGTGCGCTGGCGCGCGAGGTCCTCGATCTTGTCGTTCTTGTAGTCGACACGGCCCTGCCAGAACCACTGTTCGGTGAAGAAGCGGTCGAGCGCGTACTCCAGCTGATAGTTGTTGGTGGTGGTGACGCCGTCGCTGCTTTCGCGGTTGTACTCGCCGTCGCCGTTATGCCGCCACAGGCCGTGCCTGGCCTTGGTCTTGAAGGCCACGTTGTAGTCGTCGGTGTCGGTGTCCGCGCGCTTGTAGTCCAGTGCCAGGTCGATGTTGCCGCTCCAGGTGAAGTCCTGGATCAGTGGCTTGGGCTGAATCATCTGCTGGATGCTCGCCAGCTCGATGGTCTTCGGAGCCTCGGCGCTCCCCAGCACCACCTTGCCGTCGTCGCCCTTGTGCAGGGAGTTGGCCAGTTGCGGGTCCTCGAAGTCGTCCTGGCGAACCAGCATCGGGGTCTCGCTCTCCAGCGTGGCGACCTTCTTCCAATCCAGCGGGATGGAGCCGCCGTAGTCCGTGTCCAGCATCAGCTTGCCGCCATCCAGCACCTTGACCTTGCCGGTCAGGCGATCGCCGTTCTTCAACCATACGGTGTCGGCGAACGCCGAGGTGGTGACACAGCCCAGGGTCAGGCACAGCAGGTTTCTCAACAACATAGGCGTAGGTCTGCTTCCAGGGTTCGGGTAAGTCCGGGCATTATCCGGACGCACGGCAACTGAGCAACCAGACACACAGGCGGAGGGCAAGTTCAATGCAGGCTGCATGGCCCGTTTCAGGCGCTTCGGCGCCGTCCATGGCGGCGACGGGCGTGCGGGACGCCGCGCGATGAGCGACTCGACCGACGCTGACGAGGCGCACGCCTGGGCCTCGCCGAACGATCCGCAGGCCCGCCGCGAGGCGCTGTATCTGGTGCTCAGCCAGGTGCCGAGGGGCTGCGTGGTCAGCTACGGACAGCTCGCCGAACTGGCCGGCCTCGGCCGCGCGGCGCGCTGGGTGGGGCGAACCCTGGCGCAGTTGCCGGAGGGTTCGGCATTGCCCTGGCACCGCGTCATAGCCGCCGGCGGACGACTGAGCCTGCAGGCCGGCAGCGCCTCCGGCGACGAGCAGCGCGCGCGCCTGCGCGACGAAGGCGTGAGCGTGCGCAATGACCGTGTGGACATGCGTCGGCACGGCTGGCGCCCGACGGAGCAACGCGGTTAGAGTGCGCCCTTTGTCAGCCACCCGCGTACCCTCATGTCCCGTAAAACCTGGCGCGACGCACTCCGCGCCTACGCCACCCCGGCTTCCCTCGCCCTTCTGCTGCTCGGGTTCGCGGCGGGGCTGCCAGCGGTGCTGGTGTTCTCGACGCTGTCGGTCTGGCTGCGCGAGGCCGGGGTGTCGCGCGAAACCATCGGCTACGCCAGCTGGATCAGCCTCGCCTACGCCTTCAAGTGGGTCTGGTCGCCGATGCTCGACCAATGGCGCCTGCCGCTACTCGGTGCCCTGGGCAAACGCCGCTCCTGGCTGATCCTCTCGCAGTCGCTGATCGCCATCGGCCTGGTCGGCATGGCGCTGTGCGATCCGCGCGACCACCTGGCGCTGCTGATCGCCTTCGCCGTGGCCGTGGCCTTCGCCTCGGCGACCCAGGACATCGCCATCGATGCCTACCGCCTGGAAATCGCCGAGGACAGCTACCAGGCCGCCCTCGCCGCCTCGTACATGACCGGCTACCGCGTGGCGATGCTGCTGGCCACCGCCGGCGCGCTGTTCCTCGCCGACTGGCTGGGCTCGAGCAGCCAGCACTATGACCAGAGCGCCTGGGCCAGCACCTACATCGCCTTCGCCCTGCTGATCCTGCCCGGCCTGATGACCAGCCTGGCGATCCGCGAACCCGAGGCCACCACCCCGCTGCCGAACCGTACCTCGCTGTTCGGCTTCAACCACCAGCTCGCCTCGATCGGCCTGCTGCTGGTGATGCTGATCTCGGTGCCCGCGCTGATCAACGCGCTGATCGCCACCGCCTGGCCGCGTGCCGCGCTGTACGGGCTGTTCATCCTCGGCTGCCTGTCGCCCTGGGGCCGCGCGCTGCTGCTGCCGGTCGGCAGCACGCTGCGCCAGGCCTATCAGCGCAAGCGCACGCGGCACCTGGATTTCGTCAACCAGGGTGTTTCGGTGATCGTGCTGATCATCCTGATGGTCGCCTTCACCGGCGGTCTGCAGTCGTACTACGGAGGCTACTGGCCGCGCGGGACCATGTACCTGCTGATCTGCCTGGGCTGCCTGTCCGCCCCCGGCCGTCTGCTGATGGCGCCGGTGCTGACGCCGATCAGCGACTTCATCCTGCGCTACCGCTGGCAGGCGCTGATGCTGCTGGGGCTGATCGCCACCTATCGGATGTCGGACACGGTGATGGGCGTGATGGCCAACGTCTTCTACATCGACCAGGGCTTCAGCAAGGACCAGATCGCGGGTGTCAGCAAGATCTTCGGGCTGATAATGACGCTGCTCGGCGGGGTGTTCGGCGGCCTGCTGATCGTGCGTTTCGGCATCCTGCCGATCCTCTTCATAGGCGGCGCCGCCTCGGCCGGCACCAACCTCCTGTTCGTCGTGCTGGCGGGGATGGGGGCGGACCTGCAGATGCTGGTGCTGACCATCTCCTGCGACAACTTCAGCGCCGGGCTGGCCTCCACCGCGTTCGTCGCCTACCTGTCGAGCCTGACCAACCTGAAGTTCTCGGCCACCCAGTACGCCATGCTCAGCTCGCTGATGATGCTGCTGCCGCGCCTGCTCGGGGGCTATTCGGGGGTGATGGTGGAGAAGGTCGGCTACAGCGATTTCTTCCTCATCACCACGCTCCTCGGCGTGCCGACGCTGATCCTCATCCTGATGCAGTGGCGCCGCCTGCGCCGCGAGCCGCAACCGGTCGAGGAGCAGGCGGAAGCGGCGACGCAAACGCAGAACGATCGCCCAGCGTGATCGCTCAGACGGCCGGCTCGTCGCTCTTCATTACATGGATGACCCGTTGCGGGAACGGGATGCCGATGCCCACTGCTCCGAGACGGTCACGCACCACTTCGTTGAGCATGAACGTCACCGGCCAGTAGTCGCCGTTCCTGGTCCAGATGCGCAGCGACAGGGTGATCGCATTGTCGCCCAGCGCCGCCACCACCACCTGCGGCGCCGGCTCCGCGAGCACCCGTTCATCCTCCGCCAGCGCCAGCAGCACGTCCTTGGCCTTCTGCAGGTCGGCGGTGTAGTCCACGCCTACGTCGAACACCACCTTGCGGGTCTCCTGCCGGGAGACGTTGGTGATGATGCCGTTGGACAGGTTGCCGTTGGGTATCACCACCGTGCGGTTGTCACCGGTGCGCAGAATGGTGTGGAAAATCTGGATGCTGTCGACGGTGCCGGCCACACCTTGCGCCTCGATCCAGTCGCCGATGCGGAACGGGCGGAATATCAGGATCAGCACGCCGCCAGCAAAGTTTGCCAGGCTGCCCTGCAGTGCCAGGCCGATGGCCAGGCCGGCAGCGCCGATGGCGGCAATGAACGAAGTGGTCTGCACGCCGATCATCGAGGCCACACTGACCAGCAGCAGAATCTTCAGGGCAATCCCGCTGAGGCTGCCGATGAAGCCCTGCAACGCCGGGTCGATCCTGCGGACCGCGAGCAGCCCCACCACCCTCGCCACCAGCCGGTTGATCAGCCACCAGCCGATCAGCAGGGTGATCGCCGCCAGCAGCAGTTGGCCGCCGTATTCCAGCACCCGTGGCAACCAGGCCTCGGAGGCCTCTAGCAGGTGGTTCATTTCAGCACTCAGGTCCATCAAGGAGCTCCAGTAAGGTGTGAAGGGACGCGGGGGCGGCGCCCGGAAAAACATGGAAAATGCGACGCCCGGCGGAGGGCCGGGGTTCCGACCCGGGCGACAGAGGGTCAGTCGCGGAAGTTGTTGTACTGCAGCGGCATGCCCAGGTCCTGGGTGCGCAGCAGGGCGATGGCTTCCTGCAGGTCATCGCGCTTCTTGCCGGTGATGCGAACCTGCTCGCCCTGGATGGCGGCCTGCACTTTGAGCTTCGCGTCCTTGATCAGCGCGACGATCTTCTTCGCCAGTTCCTTGTCGATGCCTTCGCGCAGCGTGGCTTCCTGCTTCACCACCTTGCCGGAGGCATAGGCGTCCTTGAGTTCCAGGCACTGCACGTCGATCTTGCGCTTGACCAGCGACAGCTTGAGGATCTCGATCATCTGCTCGAGCTGGAAATCCGCCTCGGCGGTCAGGGTGACGACCTTTTCCTTGAACTCGAAACTGCCCTTGCCACGCAGGTCGTAGCGGCGTTCGAGTTCCTTCATGGCATTGTCCACGGCATTGGTGACTTCGTGCTTGTCCAGCTCCGACACCACGTCGAAAGAGGGCATGTGGCTTGCTCCAGATTGGTGGCGCGTTCGAACTCTCGAGCGGTTCGCGCCTGGCTTGACGGTTGAAAATGCCGGGTCATTATAACCGCACAACTATGCGGCGCCCCCCGGCTGGCAGGAAGTCGGCCCCTATTGCGAGTTCGCTAAATGCCCAACGCTTACCTCAGCATCCTGGTCGTGGATGACGCCAAATTCTCCAGCGCCATGATCGGCCGGGCACTCAGCCAGGCCGGTTATCAGGATGTGCGCTTCGCCAGCAGCGCGACGGAGGCGCTGCGGCAACTCGAAACGCGCGCGGCCAGCGTGCTGCTCGCCGACTGGCTGATGCCGGAGATCGACGGCCTTGAGCTGACCGCGCGGGTACGCCAGCTCGACGAGATGGCCGATCACTACACCTACATCGTCCTGCTCACCGGCAAGGAAGGCGAAAACGTGCTGCACGAAGCCTTCGACCGCGGCGTCGACGATTTCATCAGCAAGTCGGAAATGAGCGAACAGTTGCTGCCGCGCGTGTTCGCCGCCGACCGCCTGTGCAACACCCTGCAGCGGCTGCTCCAGGAAAACCGCCTGCTGACGCAGAACATCGCCAGCCTCGAACAGCGCAACCTGGTCGACTCGGTCACCGGCCTGGGCAATCCGCGCTACCTGCGGCTCAAGCTCGGCGACAGCCTGCGACAGGTGGAATCGCGTGGCGGCGCGCTGTGCTACCTGCTGATCGGGCTGCCGGAAACCGGCGAACTGCGGCAGAAGTATGGCGAGGATTTCCATGCCGAACTGCTCCACGGCATCGCCCGTCGCCTGCAACAGCTGGTGCGCCCGCTGGACGTGCTGGTGCGCCTGGACGACACCCATTTCGGCCTGATCACCCTCATCGACGACCTTCATGAATGCTCGCCGACCAGCTTCCGGCGCCTGCACGAAGGCCTCAACCTCAAGGCCTTCAAGACCAGCGAAGGGTTCATCACTTTGAAGGCCGGGATCGGCCTGGTCGGCGCGGATGCCAAGGCGCTGCCGCTGGATGCGCAGACGCTGATCGAGCACGGCCAGAACCTGCTGCCGGAGGCCTACGCCAGCGGCCGCATCGCCGCCCTGCGCCTGGGCAGCCGCTGATGCCGACGCACGCGTGAGCTGGCATGTACTCGGCGCGGGCAGCCTCGGCACCCTGTGGGCGGCGCGCCTGGCCCAGGCGGGGCTGCCGGTCACGCTGATTCTGCGCGATGAGAAGCGCCTGGCCGACTACCGCCGCGCCGGTGGCCTGAGCCTGGTGGAAAACGGCCAGCGCACCCTTCATCCGCTCCCCGCCAAAACCCTCGCCGATACGGCGCCGATACATCGCCTGCTGCTCGCCTGCAAGGCCTATGACGCCGCCTCCGCGGTCGCGGCACTGGCTCCGCGCCTGGCCCCGAAGGCCGAGCTGCTGCTGTTGCAGAACGGCATCGGCAGCCAGGAAGAAGTCGCCGCCCTGGCGCCGCACGCGCGCTGCATCCTGGTCTCCAGTACCGAAGGCGCGTTCCGGCAAGCCGACTTCGAGGTGATCTTCGCCGGGCACGGCTTCAACTGGCTCGGCGACCCGCTCGACCCCACTCCGCCGGGCTGGCTCGCGCAGCTGGAGCAGGCCGGAATACCCCAGCAGTGGACGCCGGACATCCTCACCCGACTGTGGCGCAAGCTGGCTTTGAACTGCGCGATCAACCCGCTGACGGTGCTGCACGACTGCCGCAACGGCGGGCTGGCCGAGCACCCGGCGGAGGTCGCGATCCTCTGCGCCGAGCTCGGCGAATTACTCGAAGGCTGCGGCCAGCCGGCGGCCGCCGAGCACCTGCACGACGACGTGCAGCGGGTGATCCAGGCCACCGCGGCGAACCATTCCTCCATGCACCAGGACGTCGCCGCCGGTCGCCGCACCGAGGTCGCCTACCTGCTCGGACGCGCCTGCGCGGTGGCCGAGCGCCACGCGCTGGATCTGCCGCACCTGCGCGCCCTGCACCAGCGGCTGCTCGCGCACCTCGCCGCGCGCGGATTGCCGGTGCACTGAAGCGCGGCTACCCTGCCGGTTCATTCCGCACGCTACGACCCGCCATGATCCTGCGTCAGCGTCTCGAAAATCTCCCGGTCGGCCGCAAGCTGCTCGCCGCCTTGCTGGTATTGCTCGCCACCGTGCTGCTGGTGGCCAACCTCGCCTTCATCAGCGCCGCGTACTGGATTTCCCAGGAAAGCATGGCGCCGCAAGCGCTGCAGACCCTCGGCCGGCTGATCGCCAACCCGGCGCTGAGCGCCCCGGCGCTGGCCTCGCCGGAAACCGCGCGGGAGCTGCTCGAGAACCTGCGCGACTACCCTCCCCTGCGCGCCGCGGCGATCTACGGCGGCGACGGCCGGCTCGTCGCGCAACTCGCCCGCGGCGAGAAGCTCGACCTGCCTCGGCGCCTGGACCGACTGGAGCGCTGGCGCACCGCCGAATTCCGCACCAACCAGCTGATCCCGCTGCCGCAGGCCGACGGGCCGCCCGGCAACCTGTTGCTGGTGGCGTCCAGCGAGCTGCCCGGCGCTTTCTACACCGGCACCCTCACCGCCAGCCTGGTGATTCTCGCCTTCAGCGTACTGTTCTGGCTGCTGGTGGCGCGGCAGATTCGCCGCCTGGTGACCAAGCCGATCCGCCGCCTGGAAGAGCTTTCGCGCCAGGTCACCCGCGAGGAGAACTACTCGCTGCGTGCGCGCCGCGGCAACCACGACGAGATCGGCAGCCTGGCCGAGGCCTTCAACACCATGCTGGCGCGCATCCAGGCACGCGAGCAGCAGCTCGAGCGTGCGCGCGACGATGCCCAGGCCGCTTTTTCCCAGGCGCGCAACCTGGCCGAGGAAACCCGCCACACGAACCTGCAGCTGGAACTCGAAGTGCAGGTGCGCAGCAAGATCGAGAAGAAGCTCACCGGCTTCCAGAGCTACCTCAACAGCATCATCGACTCGATGCCCTCGGCGCTGATCGCGCTGGACGAGCAGATGTACGTGACCCAGTGGAACAAGGAGGCCAGCCTGCTTTCCGGCACCGGCCTGGACGAGGCGATGAACAAACCGATCTTCCTCGCCTTCCCGCCGCTCAAGCCCTACCTGGAGGCCCTGCGACGCAGTGCCGAGCATTGCCGGGTCGAGGAAGTCGAGCGCGTCACCTGGCCCAAGGACGGCGAGTCCCGCCACTACGCGCTGACCTTCTTCCCGCTGATGGGCGGCAGCGGCAAGGGCGGCGTGGTGATCCGCATCGACGACATCACCCAGCGCCTGTCGCTGGAGGAAGTGATGGTGCAGTCGGAGAAGATGCTCTCGGTCGGCGGGCTGGCCGCCGGCATGGCGCACGAGATCAACAACCCGCTGGGCGCCGTGCTGCACAACGTGCAGAACATCCGCCGGCGGCTGTCGCCGGAGCTGGCGAAGAACCTCGAACAGGCGCAACTCGCCGGCATCGGCCTGGAGCAGATCAACGCCTACCTGCAGGCCCGCGAGGTACCGCAACTGCTCGACGGCATCCAGTCCGCCGGCAGCCGCGCGGCGAAGATCGTCAGCCACATGCTGTCGTTCAGCCGCCTGAGCAACCGTGAGCTGATGCCCTGCCTGCTGCCGACGGTGATCGACCAGGCGCTGGAAATCGCCGGCAACGACTTCGACCTGGCCGACGGCTTCGACTTCAAGGCGCTGGACATCCACCGCGAATTCGACGACGAGCTGGGCAAGGTGCCGTGCATCGCCAACGAGCTGGAACAGGTGCTGCTCAACCTGCTGAAGAACGCTGCCCAGGCCATCCACCAGCGCGAGGACGACGAGCCCGGACGCATCGTCGTGCGCACCCGGCGCAACCCGCCGTGGGCGGAAATCCAGGTGCAGGACAACGGCGTGGGGATTCCCGAGGCGGTGCGCAAACGGATTTTCGAGCCGTTCTTCACCACCAAGGAGGTCGGCCAAGGAACCGGGCTGGGCCTGTCGGTCTCTTATTTCATCATCACCAACAACCACAAGGGCCAGATGGACGTGCAGTCGAAGCCGGGTCAGGGCACCCTCTTCACCCTGCGCCTGCCGCTGCCCGCCACGAGTGACCAGGACAACTGATGGGAAATCGCCTGACCAGGATCTACACGCGCACCGGCGACGCCGGCGAAACCGGGCTGGCCGACGGTCGCCGGGTTGCCAAGGACCATCCGCGGGTGGAGGCGATGGGCGAGCTGGACAGCCTCAACAGCGCCCTCGGCCTGCTGCTCGCCGAACTCGCCGAGGCACAGACGGACTGCCCCGCCCTCGGCGAGCTGATCGAGGTGCTCGAACCCTGCCAGCACCGCCTGTTCGACCTCGGCGGCGAGCTGGCGATGCCGGTCTACCAGGCGCTCGACGAGGCGGAGGTCACCCGCCTGGAACAGGCCATCGACCGCTGGAACGAGGAACTCGGCCCACTGCAAAACTTCATCCTGCCCGGTGGCTCGCGCCTGATCGCCCAGGCTCACGTCTGCCGCAGCCAGGCGCGCGCCGCCGAACGTCGCTGCCAGGCGCTGAACGCCGAAGAGCCGCTGCGCCCGGTTGGCCTGGCCTACGTCAATCGCCTGTCCGACCTGCTGTTCGTCGCCGCGCGGATGATCGCGCGCCGCCAGGGCCGCGCGGAAATCCTCTGGCAGGCCGCGAAGAAGGCCGCCGAGTGAAGGCGCCGATCCGATGAGCGCGCCGGCAGCCGCCTCCAACCGCAACCTAGATGGCCTGCACGCCGCCTGGGAAGCGCTGGTGGTGCTGCTGGTGTGTGCCAACCTGGCGCTGATCCTGTTCGACGGCCTGTTCGCCCTGGCGCCGCTGAACCAGGCGCTGCAGAGCGTGCTGCCGGGCTTCCACGCCTTCTACGACCGCCGCATCCACGCGCACTTCGCCTTCATCGACCTGTGCTTCGTGGCGGTCTTCCTGTTCGACGTGCTGCTCGGCTGGGCGGTGGCGATCGCCGAACGCCGCTACGCGCGCTGGTACTACTACCCCTTCGCCCACTGGTACGACGTACTCGGCTGCATCCCGCTGGCCGGCCTGCGCTGGTTGCGCGTGCTGCGCATCGGCGTGCTGCTGATCCGCCTGCAACGCCTCGGATTGATCGACATGCGCCGCTGGGCGCTCTACGGCTTCCTCAACCGCTACTGGCAATTGCTGCTCGAAGAGCTCTCGGACCGGGTAATGGTCAAGCTGTTCTCGCGCCTGCAGCAGGAAATCGGCGCCAGCGACGACCTCTCGCGGCGGCTGATCAATGGCGTGATCCGTCCGCGCAAGCAGCGGCTGCTGGACGACCTGTCGCGACGCCTGCAGGGCATGTTGGAAAACGGCTACCGGAGCAACCGTGGCGCCATCGACGGCTATGTCAGCGCTCTGGTGCACCAGGCGCTGATGAACAACGAGGAACTGCGCAAGCTGCGCCGCCTGCCGCTGGGTTCGCAGTTCGCCGACAGCCTGGACGCCGCCCTCGGCGATATCGTCCGCCGCCTGCTCGCCGGCGCGGTGGAGGAGCTGCAGCGCGAGCAGTTCAAGGCGCTGGCGGCGAACCTCACCGATCAGTTCTTCGAGGCCTGGCTGTACGAGGACGAAAGCACCGACCTGGCCCTGGAAGAGCTGCTGGTGGACCTCATCGAAGTGCTCAAGCAGCAGGTGCTCGACCGTCGCTGGAGCCGTTTCGTCGGCCCGCCCGCGCCTTCCGACCTGCCGCGCTGAAGCATCGATCAGGCCCTTCGAGGAACTCGCCCGCCTTCGGGCTGCCCCAGTAACACCCGTGCGCCTGACCGGCGTCATCCGTGTGGCGCGGGAGAGGCCCAGACTGGCTATCAACGCATAACCGAAGGGTGACGTTGCATGGAGTTCAAGGACTACTACCAGGCCCTCGGCGTGGCGCCGGAGGCCGACGAGAAGGCGATCAAGACCGCCTACCGCAAGCTCGCGCGCAAATACCATCCGGACGTCAGCGACGATCCCGACGCCGAGAACAGGTTCAAGGACGTGGTCGAAGCCTATGAGGTGCTGAAGAACCCGGAGAAGCGCGCCGAGTACGACGAGTTGCGCCGCTACGGCAACCGCAGCCAGTTCGAGCCGCCGCCGGGCTGGCAACCCAGCGCCGCGCAGCATGAACCGCACCAGCGCTACGACGGCGACTTCTCCGACTTCTTCGAGTCGATCTTCGGCAGCGCCTCCGGGCGGGCGCGGGGCGGCCGGCGCGGCCAGGACGTCGAGCTGGAACTGCCGGTGTTCCTCGAGGAAACCCTCGCCGAGGAATCCAAGCAGATCAGCTTCAAGGTCCCGGCATTCGACGCCCAGGGCCGCCGCGAAGACCTGACGCGCACGCTCAACGTGAAGATTCCCGCCGGCGTGCTCGACGGCGAGCGCATCCGCCTCAAGGGCCAGGGCGCGCCAGGCGTGGGCGAGGCGCCAGCCGGCGACCTCTACCTGACGCTGCGCCTGGTGCCGCACCCGCTGTTCGACGTGGAAGCGCACAACCTGATCATCACCGTGCCGCTGGCGCCCTGGGAAGCGGCGCTGGGCGCGAAGATCACGGTTCCGACACTGGACGGACGCATCAACCTGAGCATCCCGCCGGACAGCCAGACCGGCCAGCGCCTGCGGGTGAAAGGCAAAGGCCTGCCCGGCAAGCAGGGCCGCGGCGACCTGTTCGCCCTGCTGAAGGTGGTGATGCCGGGCAAAACCAGTGATTCGACGCGCGGTCTATGGCAGGCGCTCGCCGAGAAGGCGGCCTTCGATCCCCGAGCGCAATGGAGTAAAGAGCAATGACCACGCTGATCGTGACCTTCGGGGTCGAGGAATTCTGCCGCAGCGCGAACCTGTCGCGCGAGGTGCTGATCGAGATCGTCGAACTGGGGATTCTCGAGCCCAGCGAAGCAACTGTCGAACGCTGGTCGTTCGACCTCGATGCGCTGCTGATGGCCAAGCGCGCGCTGCGCCTGAAACAGGATTTCGAACTGGACTGGCCGGGTATCGCCCTGGCCCTGCGACTGCTCGACGAGGTCGACCAGCTCAAGCGCGAGAACCAGCAGCTGCGTCAGCGCCTGGAGCGTTTCATCCAGCACTGAGGCGAGCGCCCGGAGCAACTCGCCGGCCCGGGCGCTTACGCGGTCAGTCCAACGCCCCCTTCCACAAAGCGCGAATCCCGGCGATGCCCTGGGCGCCGATCTGCCAGGCGCGCGGCAGGTCGTCTGGGCCGACGCCGCCGAGCAGGAACGCCGGCTTGTCGAAGCCGCGCAGCAGCTCGCTCGCCGCGTCCCAGCCCAACGGCTGCGCCTCGGGATGGGTGCGCGTGGCCTGCAGCGGCGAAAGGGTGACGAAGTCCACGCCCATCGCGCTGGCCAGGGCCAGTTCCTCGGCGTCGTGACAGGACGCCGCCAGCCAGCGCTCGGCGGGGAACGGGCGGCCCCGCGCCGCGTAGTCGCGCAGCTGTTTCGCGGTCAGGTGCCAGCCGGCCGCCGGGAAATCCCCCAGCCACTCCAGCGGCCCCTTGAGCATCAGCTGCGCCTTGCCGGCGCAGACGCCCTGGATGTCCACGGCGAGGTCGCGGTACTGCGCATCGAACATCCCCGGAGCTCTCAGCTGGATCAGCCGGATACCCTCGGCGATGGCCTGGCGCACGCCGGCGAGCAGGTGCTGCGGCTCCAGCTCATCGGGGGTGATCAGGTAGCGGTCCGGCAATCTGGCCGCCGCCACGATGGGCGCGTTGGCCGCGGGAAACGCGTAGTCCGCCAGGTGCCGCGGCGCGACCCAGGCCAGCGGCTGGCCCTCGGCACCATGCGCCTCGCCGGTGAAGGCGCCGACTTCCCAGACATCCAGCAGCACCTGCTTGTCCGGGTAATCGTGGCGCACCTGGATCAGCGGGCGCGCCTGCGTCACCGCGATGCCCAGCTCCTCGGTCAACTCGCGCGCCAGCGCCGTCTCGATTGATTCGCCGTCCTCGACCTTGCCGCCGGGAAACTCCCAGAGTCCGCCTTGATGCTTGTCGTCCGGACGCCGGGCGATCAGGACCCGGCCGTCCGCGGCGCGGATCACCGCCGCCGCGACATGGATGCGTTTCATGCAATGATCTCCGTTTCTTCGAGGGCCGCGCGATACCAGCGCTGGAAGGCCGGCCAACGGTAGATGGTTTCGACGTAGTCCGCCGCCACACGCGGCAGCGCGACCCGATAGCTGCGCAAGCGCGCGGCGATCGGTGCGTAGAAGGCATCGGCGATGCTCGGCTGGCCGAAGAGGAATTCGCCCCCGGCGCCGAAGCGCGCCCGGCAATCGTTCCAGATCGCGCACACGCGCTCGATGTCGGCAACGGCCGGATCGGGTATGACCGGCAGCGCCTGATCGCGCTTGAGGTCCATCGACAGGTGGCTGCGCAGGCCAACGAAGCCGCTGTGCATCTCGGCGCAGATCGAGCGCGCCAGCGCGCGGGCATATTCGTCGCGCGGCCACAGGCCGGCGCCGGGGAAACGCTCGGCGAGGTACTCGGCGATGGCCAGCGAATCCCACACCGGGCCGAGTTCGGTCTGCAGCACCGGCACCTTGCCGGTCGGCGATTGCGCGCGCAGCAACGTGCGGCTGTCGGCCTGGTACAGCGCGATGCGCAGTTCCTCGTAGGGCGCGCCGGCCAGTTCCAGGGCGAGGGCCGCGCGCAGCGACCAGGACGAGTAGTTCTTGTTGCCGATCACCAGCGTAAGGGACATGCGGGCTTCCTTGGTTTGCGTCTTGTCTGAAGGGACCATAAGAGGCGCGGAAGGAACAGGCAAATTCCCATTCGGCATGGGCGGATGAACGGCGGGAATGCCGCCGGGGCGGCCCCGCGCGCCAGCCGGCGCACGGAGCCCGACGCGGATCAGGTGCGGTATTCGGCGTTGATCTTCACGTATTCGTGGGACAGGTCGGTGGTCCAGATCGTTTCGCTGCAGTTGCCGCGGCCCAGTTCGATGCGGATGCCGATTTCCGCCCCGGCCATCACCGCCGAGCCCTGTTCCTCGGTGTAGCTCGGCGAGCGGCAGCCCTTGCTGGCGATGCAAACGTCGCCGAGGAAGACGTCGATCTTGCTGACGTCCAGCTGCGCCACGCCCGCGCGGCCGACGGCGGCGAGGATGCGCCCCCAGTTCGGGTCGGAGGCGAACAGCGCGGTCTTGATCAGCGGCGAATGGGCGACGGCGTAGCCGACGTCCAGGCATTCCTGCTGGGTGGCACCGCCGTTGACCTGCACGGTGACGAACTTGGTCGCCCCTTCGCCGTCGCGCACGATGGCCTGGGCCAGCTCCATGGCGACGTCCAGCACCGCCTGCTTGAGCGCGGCGAACAGCGCGCCGCTGGGCTGGACGATCTCGTCGAGCGCGGCCTGGCCAGTGGCAATCAGCATGCAGCAGTCGTTGGTCGAGGTGTCGCCGTCGATGGTGATGCGGTTGAACGACTTGTTCGCGGCATCGCGCAGCAGGTCCTGCAGCACGCCCTGGGCGACCTTGGCGTCGGTGGCGATGTAACCGAGCATGGTCGCCATGTTCGGCTTGATCATGCCGGCGCCCTTGCTGATGCCGGTGACCGTGACCGTGACGCCGTCGTGCACGAACTGCCGGCTGGCGCCCTTGGGCAGGGTGTCGGTGGTCATGATGCCGCTGGCGGCAGCGCCCCAGTTGTCGGCCTTGAGGTCGGCCAGGGCTGCCGGCAGCGCGGCCTCGATCTTCTCCACCGGCAGCGGCTCGCCGATCACCCCGGTGGAGAACGGCAGCACGCTGCCCTCCTCCACGCCCGCCAGCCGGGCCAGCTCGGCGCAGGTGCGGGTCGCCGCGTGCAGGCCGGGCTCGCCGGTCCCGGCGTTGGCGTTGCCGGTGTTGGTCAGCAGGTAGCGCACCGCGCCGCCGAGCACGCGCTTCTTCGACAGGATCACCGGCGCGGCGCAGAAGGCGTTGAGGGTGAACACCCCGGCGACGGCGGAACCTTCGGCGCAGCGCATCAGCACCACGTCCTTGCGCCCGGGGCGCTTGATACCGGCAGAGGCGATGCCGAGTTCGAAACCGGGAACCGGATGCAGGGTAGGCAGAGGACCAAGACCGACAGCCATGGATGCGCTCCTTCGTGGCAGTGATGAAATGCCGCAGCGACTACGGCGTAAAAACGCCGCGAGCGGCTGAGCCGGTCGCGGCGTGGGTAGCGTGGGTCATCGGAGCAGCGGTTTTACTGCACCTGACCGTGGCAATGCTTGTACTTCTTGCCCGACCCGCAGGGGCAGGGTTCGTTGCGGCCGATCTTCGCCTCGGTGCGCGCCGGCGCCTGGGCCACGGCCACGTCGTCATCGACGGAGGCGACTTCCGGCGTCTCCTCGGCCTCGATACCTGGCGCCTCGGCATGCTGGAACTGCATGCGTTCGGCCAGCGCCTCGGCTTCGCGACGCATGCGCGCCTCCTCCTCGGCCGGGTCCTCGCGGCGAACCTGAACGTGCGAGAGCACGCGGATCGAGTCGCGGCGGATGGAGTCGAGCAGTTCCTGGAACAGGGTGAACGACTCGCGCTTGTACTCCTGCTTCGGGTTCTTCTGCGCGTAGCCACGCAGGTGAATGCCGTGGCGCAGGTGGTCCATGGTCGACAGGTGGTCCTTCCACAGGTCGTCCAGCACGCGCAGGACGATCTGCTTCTCGAAGCTGCGCAGCGCGTCGGCGCCGGCCATTTCTTCCTTCTCGCGGTAGGCGACCAGCAGGTGCTCGTGAATCTTCTCGCGCAGGTTCTCTTCGTGCAGGTGGTCGTCTTCGTCGAGCCATTGCTGAACCGGCAATTGGATGCCGAAATCGCTGTTCAGCGCGGCCTCCAGGCCGGCGACGTCCCACTGCTCGGGAAGCGATTGCGGCGGAATGTGCTGGGCGACGGTGGCGGCCAGCGCTTCCTCGCGGAACTCGGCGATGGTGTCGCCGATGTTGTCCGCGGCCAGCAGGCTGTTGCGCATGTGGTAGATCACCTTGCGCTGTTCGTTGGCCACGTCGTCGAACTCGAGGAGCTGCTTGCGGATGTCGAAGTTGCGACCCTCGACCTTGCGCTGCGCCTTCTCGATGGCGTTGGTCACCATGCGGTGCTCGATCGCCTCGCCGGGCTGCATGCCCAGGGCCTTCATGAAGTTTTTCACGCGGTCGGAGGCGAAGATGCGCATCAGGCTGTCTTCCAGCGACAGGTAGAAGCGGCTGGAACCGGCGTCACCCTGGCGACCGGCACGGCCACGCAGCTGGTTGTCGATACGGCGGGACTCGTGGCGCTCGGAGGCGATCACGTGCAGGCCGCCGGACTCCAGCACTTGCGTATGACGCTTCTGCCAGTCGGCCTTGATCTGCGCGATCTGCTCCTCGGTGGGGTTCTCCAGCGCCGCGACCTCGACCTCCCAGTTGCCGCCCAGCAGGATGTCGGTACCCCGACCGGCCATGTTGGTGGCGATGGTCAGCGCGCCAGGGCGCCCTGCCTGGGCGATGATCTCGGCTTCCTTCTCGTGGAACTTGGCGTTGAGGACCTTATGCTCGATGCCTTCCTGGGTGAGCAGGCGGGACATGTGCTCGGAGGTTTCGATGGTGGCCGTACCGACCAGCACAGGACGCCCCTGGGCCAGGCTTTCCTTGATGTCGGTGACGATCGCCGCGTACTTCTCTTCCTGGGTCAGGTAGACCAGGTCGTTGAAGTCCTGACGCGCCAGCGGGCGGTTGGTCGGGATCACCACCACGGCCAAGCCGTAGATCTGGTGGAACTCGAAGGCCTCGGTGTCGGCGGTGCCGGTCATGCCGGCCAGCTTGGTGTAGAGGCGGAAGTAGTTCTGGAAGGTGGTAGAAGCCAGCGTCTGGCTTTCGGCCTGGATGTTCACCCCTTCCTTGGCCTCGATGGCCTGGTGCAGGCCCTCCGACAGGCGACGGCCCTGCATGGTGCGGCCGGTGTGCTCGTCGATCAGGACGACCTGGCCGTTCTGCACGATGTACTCGACGTTGCGCTGGAACAGCGTGTGCGCACGCAGGGCCGCATAGACGTGGGTCAGCAGGCCGAGGTTGTGCGCCGAATACAGGCTCTCGCCCTCGGCCAGCAGGCCTACCTGGGTGAGCATGTCCTCGACGTACTGATGGCCCTGTTCGTTGAGCTCGACCTGGCGGCTCTTCTCGTCGACCTTGTAGTGGCCTTCCTGGGTGACGACGCCCTCTTCTTCCTCGATGTGCTGCTTGAGGCGCGGAATCAGCTTGTTGATCTCGATGTACAGCTTGGAGCTGTCTTCGGCCTGGCCGGAGATGATCAGCGGGGTACGCGCTTCGTCGATGAGGATGGAGTCGACTTCGTCGATCACGGCGAAGTTGAGTTCGCGCTGGAACTTGTCCTCGACGCTGAACGCCATGTTGTCGCGCAGGTAGTCGAAGCCGAATTCGTTGTTGGTGCCGTAGGTGATGTCGCACGCGTAGGCGGCGCGCTTTTCTTCCGGCGGCTGAAACGGGCTGACGATGCCCACGCTAAGACCGAGGAATTCGTACAGCGGGCGCATCCAGTTGGCATCGCGGCGGGCCAGGTAGTCGTTCACCGTGACCACGTGGACACCCTTGCCTTCCAGGGCGTTGAGGTACACCGCCAGGGTGCCGACCAGGGTCTTGCCCTCGCCGGTACGCATCTCGGCGATCTTGCCTTCGTGGAGGGTCATGCCGCCGATCAGCTGGACGTCGAAGTGGCGCATGCCCATGACGCGCTTGCCGGCCTCGCGGGCCACGGCAAAGGCTTCCGGAAGCAGCTGGTCGAGGGTTTCGCCTTTGCTCAGACGAGCCTTGAACTCCTCGGTCTTGGCCCGCAGTTGCTCGTCGGTGAGAGCCAGCATCTGCTCTTCGAACCCGTTGGCAACCTGTACCGTCTTGAGCATGCGTTTGACTTCACGCTCATTCTTGCTTCCGAAAAGTTTTTTCAACAAAGGCGCAAACATATCGACAGGATCTTCCACGCGTATGGATTGAGGACGCCCTGAACAGGACGCCCGGGCAGCCTCATGGCTGCATGCGAAAGGACGCATTCTACTCGGAAACGAACATGAGGAAAGCGGCGTCGTTTCGCGGTGCCATCATGGCCCGACGCCAGCGACAGGCCGTCGGCGCTGCGCGCATCGGGGTTCTGCTACTATCGCCCACCCACCCTGCCGACGACCCACCATGTCCTTTCGCCCACTGCCAGGTCGCACGCCCGCCGCGCTGTTGCGCGAGGCGAAACCGCTCAGAGCGCTGCTCGGCGCGGCGCTTCGTCTCGACCAGTTGCAGCGTCTGCTGGAAAGCCAGCTGCAGCCGGCGGCGCGCGAGCACTGCAAGGTGGCGAGCTGGCGCGAGGGCTGCCTGCTGCTGATCGTCACCGATGGCCACTGGGCGACGCGCCTGCGTTACCAGCAGCGCCGCCTGCAGCGCCAGTTGCAGACCTACGAGGCGTTCGCCGGGCTGACCCGCATCCTGTTCAAGGTGCAGCCACCGGCCAGCGTCACGCCACCACGGCGCAACAGCATGGTGCTGTCCACTGCCGCCGCCGAGAGCATCCAGGCGACTGCCGACAACGTCAGCGACCCGAACCTGCGCGCCGCCCTCGAACGCCTGGCCAGCCACGTTCAAACCAAGCGCTGAGCCCCGCGCAGGGATGAAAAAAACCGGGCACATGGCCCGGTTTTTTCGCTCGCCCGATGCGGCAACCTGCTCAGGATATCGCGTGCCGGAGCCCGCGCGAGAGCCTGAGCAGACGCTTAGAAGGACATGCGGTAGTACAGCGAGTACGCCTCCACACCATCGTTGGGCTGGCTGATGCCGGCGTTGGAATAGTGGATGGCGCGCACGCCGACGTCGTGTCCGCCCGCGAAGCGCAGGCCGGCGCCGATGCGGTCCTCGAACTGGAACGAGGAACCCAGGTCGTTGCTTTCCAGCTCGGTGCTGGCGAACGCGGCGACGCCGATACCGGCCTCCACATAGGGCTTCACCGTATCGCCGGCGAACTCGTAGACGAATACCGGGGCGAAGGAAAGGCTGTGGTTGCTGGCAGTATCGTCGCCTTCCCAGTAGGAGTAGGCGGCGTCCCAGTATCCGGTGAGGCGACCGACGTCGCTCTGGAACCAGCTTTTGCCGAAATCGAACTGGGTGCCCAGGCGGTAAACCATGGTCGAGTCCCCGGTCACACCGACCGACAAGGTGACGTCGGCCGCCTGCGCGGTCATGGCGTGCCCCATGGAGAGAGCCATAGCAGCCGCCAGGGAGAACATTTTCTTCATCAGGAACGTCCTTAAAAGGTCTTGGAAATTATTAGTTAGCACGGCGTATAAATACTCGCGACGCCGACAAGAATCCAGCGCCAAACGAGACTTCCTAGGCAAATGTTTCAACTTCGCTACGTTCGCCCCACAGCACGGGTAGCAACGCCTCCAGCCTCTCCGGGTCGCCGCTGGTGAAGAACCTGGCGCTCGCCGCCCCCTCGGCGCGGCGCAAGCCATGCTCGTCCAGCAGGTGCTCCAGTCGCCGCGCCACCGCCTCGCCGGTATCCACCAGCGCCACCGAAGGCGGCAGCAACTGCGCCAGCAGCGGGCGAAGGAAGGGATAGTGGGTGCAACCGAGGATCAGCGTGTCGCAGCCCTCGGCCAACAGCGGCTCGACGTAGCGCGACAACAGCGCGCGGGTCGCCTCGCCCTGCAATTCGCCGGCTTCGATCAGCTCGACGAGCCCCGGACAAGGCTGCGTGACGACCCGTACGTCGGTGGCGAAGCGGTCGAGCAGCGCGGCGAACTTGGCGCTCTTCAGCGTGCCACTGGTCGCCAGCACGCCGACCACGCCGCTGCGCGTCGCCCGTGCCGCCGGCTTGACCGCCGGTTCCATGCCGACGATGGGCAGATCGGGATAGCGCTCGCGCAGATCGGCCACCGCCGCCACGGTAGCCGTATTGCACGCCAGCACCAGGGCCTTGGCGCCGCGGGCGAGCAGGAACTCGCTGATCCGCCGGCTGCGCTCGCGGATGAACTCCGGACTCTTTTCGCCGTAGGGAACGTGGCCGCTGTCGGCGACGTAGAGCAACGACTCGGCGGGCAGGCGCGCGCGAATCTCGCGCAGCACGGAAATTCCGCCGACGCCGGAATCGAAGACCCCGACGGGCGCCACGTCAGTCATTTCGTCCTCCGCAGACCGGACATTCGGAGTCGCGACGCACCTTGAGTTCGCGAAAGCGACTGCCGAAGGAGTCGATCAGCAGCAGGCGACCCACCAGCGGCTCGCCGAAACCGGCCAGCAGCTTCAACGCCTCCAGCGCCTGCAGGCTGCCGACCACGCCGACCAGCGGGCCGACCACGCCGGCCTCGCTGCAGGTCAGCTCGGCTTCGCTACCGTGGCCATAGAGGCAGTGGTAGCAAGGGCTGTCGGCCTGGCGGGGATCGAACACCGAGAGCTGCCCCTCGAGACGGATCGCGGCGCCGCTGACCAGCGGCCTGGCGGTCGCCACGCAGGCGGCGTTGACCGCTTCGCGGGTGGCGAAATTGTCCGAGCAGTCCAGCACCAGATCAACCGCCGCCACGGCGTCGGCCAGGCAATCCGCGTCCAGCGCCGTACGGTGCGCGAACAGCCGCACCTCGGGATTGAGCGCATGCAAACGCGCCATCGCCGAATCGACCTTGGTCCGGCCGATACTGACGCTGTCGTGGGCGATCTGCCGTTGCAGGTTGGTCAGGTCCACGGTGTCGAAATCCGCCAGGTGCAGCTCGCCCACGCCGGCCGCGGCCAGGTACAGCGCCACCGGCGAGCCGAGCCCGCCGAGGCCGACGATCAGCGCGCGACTCTGCTTGAGGCGCAGTTGGCCGTCGACATCGATCTGCTTGAGCAGGATCTGCCGGCTGTAGCGCAGCAGTTCGTCGTCAGTGAGCATCGCGCAGACTCCCGTTCATGCCCATCGCCCCAGGCTGATGCGTTCGTGGCCGGCAAGGTCGCGGCGGCTGTGCACCTCGGCGAAGCCTGCAGCGCAGAGTAGCTGGCGCACCGCATCCGCCTGCGCGAAGCCGTGCTCGAGCAGCAGCCAGCCGCCCGGCTGCAGGTGCGCCGGCGCCTGCGCAACGATCAGGCGGATGTCGTCCAGCCCGTCGGGACCGGAGACCAGCGCGCTGGCCGGCTCGAAACGCACGTCGCCCTCGCCCAGGTGGCGATCGTCGGCGGCTATATAAGGTGGGTTGCTGACGATCAGTGCGAACCGCCGACCGGCCAGCGCGGAAAACCAGTGGCTCTCGGAGAAGGAGGCGTTGCCCAGTTTCAGACGCTGTCGATTGCGCTCGGCCAGCGCCACCGCCTCGGCGATGCGATCGACGCCGACCACAGACCAGACCGGCCGCTCGCTGGCCAGTGCCAGGGCGATGGCGCCGCTGCCGGTGCCGAGGTCGAGCACCTGCTGCGGCGTCGCCGGCAGCAGGGCGAGGCTGGTTTCCACCAGCAGTTCGGTGTCCGGGCGCGGGATCAGGGTGTCAGGCGCCACGTCCAGTTCCAGGCTCCAGAAGCCCTGGCGGCCGAGGATGTAGGCCACCGGCTCGCCGCCCCTGCGACGCGTCAGGTCGCGGGCAAAGCGCTCGAAGGCCGCGGCCTCGACCTCCTTCTCCGGCCAGGTACGCAAATGGCTGCGCGGCTTGCCCAGCGCGGCGGCGAGCAGCAGCTCGGCGTCCAGGCGCGCGCTCGGCGAGTCGGGCAGGTCGGCGTTGGCGAGCAGGGTCTGGATGGTCGGCATGTGTCCCTCGTGGCGTGGATCGCGCGGCGCCGATCCACCATACGGCGTCCCGTCAGTCGCCCAGCGCGGCCAGTTGATCGGCCTGGAATTCCAGCAGCAGCGGTTCGATGACCTGCTCGAGGGTGCCGGCGATGACTTCGTTGAGCGAGTACAGGGTCAGGTTGATGCGGTGATCGGTGACCCGGCCCTGGGGGAAATTATAGGTACGGATGCGCTCGGAGCGATCGCCGGAGCCGACCAACAGACGCCGGGTGTCGGAGATTTCCTTGTGCGCGGCGGCGTCCTGCTGGTCCTGCAGCTTGGCCGCCAGCCAGGCCATCGCCTTGGCGCGGTTCTTGTGCTGCGAGCGCTCCTCCTGGCATTCGACGACGATGCCCGACGGCAGGTGGGTGATGCGGATCGCCGAGTCGGTCTTGTTCACGTGCTGACCACCGGCGCCCGAGGAGCGGTAGGTGTCGACGCGCAGGTCGGCCGGGTTGATCTCGATGGCGGCCTGCTCGTCGGGCTCGGGCAACACCGCCACAGTGCATGCCGAGGTATGGATGCGCCCCTGCGATTCGGTCTCAGGAACGCGCTGCACGCGGTGCGCGCCGGACTCGAACTTGAGCTTGGCGAAAACGTTGTCGCCCTCGACGCGGGAAATCACCTCTTTATAGCCGCCATGCTCGCCGACGCTCTCGGAGAGAATCTCGACGCGCCAGCCCTGGCGTTCGGCGTAACGCGAATACATGCGGAACAGGTCGCCGGCAAAGATCGCCGCCTCGTCACCACCGGTGCCGGCGCGCACTTCGAGGAACACGTTGCGGCCGTCGTTCGGGTCACGCGGCAGCAGCATGCGTTGCAGGCGCTCTTCGAGGGCGACCAACCGCTCCTTGGCCGAGGCGACTTCCTCCTCGGCCATCTCGCGCAGGTCCGCGTCGCTGTCCTTGAGCAGCGCCTGCGCGCCCTCCAGGTCGTCCTGCACCTTGCGGAACTCGCGATAGGCCTGGACCACCGGCTCGACCTCGGCATATTCGCGGGAATAGGCGCGGAAGCGGGTCTGATCGGAAATCACTTCGGCGTCGCCGAGCAACGCGGTGAGCTCATCAAAGCGGTCGTGGAGGATGTCCAGCTTGTTCAGCAGCGAAGCTTTCATTGCGAGCTCTTGTTCGGCGCGCCCTCGTCGAGGGCGAAGAGTTCCTGGGCCACGGTCAGCGCGTCGATGCGCCCTTCGGCGGAGAGTTTCTTCAGTTGCACGCTGGGTGCGTGCAGCAGTTTGTTGGTCAGCCCGCGCGCCAGCTGTGCCAGCACCTCCTCGGCGCTGCCGCCGTTGGCCAGCAGCCGCTGGGCCTTGAGCAATTCCTCGTCGCGCAGCCGTTCGGCCTGCTGGCGATAGGCGCGCAGTACGTCCACCGCGGCCAGCTCGCGCAGGCGCAGCATGAAGTCGCCGGCGCCCGAGCTGACCAGATCCTCGGCGGCCATCGCCGCGCCCTGGCGGCTCTTGAGGTTCTCCGCGACCACTTCGTGAAGGTCGTCGACGGTGTACAGGTAAACGTCGTCCAGTTCGCCGACCTGGGCTTCGATATCCCGCGGGACGGCGATGTCGACCATGAACATCGGCTTGTGCTTGCGCAGGCGCAGGGCGTTTTCCACCGCGCCCTTGCCGAGGATCGGCAACTGGCTGGCGGTGGAGCTGATCACGATGTCGCTGTTGATCAGCTCCTGCGGAATCTCCGAAAGCAGCACCGCATGGGCGCCGAACTGCTCGGCGAGGACGCTGGCGCGCTCCAGCGTGCGGTTGGCGACGACGATGCGCTTGATGCCCTGCTCGTGCAGATGGCGGGCGACCAGGGTGATGGTCTCGCCCGCGCCGATCAGCAGCGCCTGGCTGCGGTTGAGGTCACTGAATATCTGCTTGGCCAGGCTCACTGCGGCGAAGGCCACGGACACCGGGTTCTCGCCAATAGCGGTATCGGTGCGCACGGTCTTGGCGGTACTGAAGGTGGCTTGGAACAGCCTGCCGAGCAGCGGCCCGACGGTGCCGGCCTCCCGCGCGACGGCGTAGGCGGACTTCATCTGGCCGAGGATCTGCGGCTCGCCGAGCACCATCGAGTCGAGCCCGGAGGCGACGCGCATCATGTGCCGCACCGCCTCGTCGTCAGTGTGCACGTAGGCGCAGGCGCGCAGTTCGTCGAGACTCAGGCGGTGATAGTTGGCCAGCCAGGCGAGCACCGCGTCGGCTTCGAGCTGGTCCTGTTCCAGGTACAGCTCGCTGCGGTTGCAGGTGGAGAGGATCGCGGCCTCGCGGCTCGGGGTGATCCGACACAGCTGCTGCAGGGCCTCGACCAGTTGCTCGGGCGTGAACGCCACGCGCTCGCGCACGTCCACCGAGGCGGTCTTGTGGTTGATACCAAGAGCGAGGAAGGCCATGCAGGGTCGCTAAGCAGATCGGAAGGCGCGCAATTGTCCTACTTCGCCCTGCGCGGGACAACCTCCTCCGATGGATTGGCTCGATAGACGCCCGCCAACCCGTGCGCCGACGCCGTGGCAGCGCGTGCCGGCCGTTCACCGGCGGCCATGGGCTTGCCTGGCAGCATGTGTCATGATGCCCCGACCGCAGGTTAGTCGCATTTTCCTCTATGAATAGATCCTTCGCGTTGCTGGCCGCCCTGGCTTTCATCGGTGGCTGCCAGTCCATGGCTCCAACCTCGACCGACAAACCGTCGACCGAGGGTACCCGCAGTCCTGCCGCCGCGCCGGCCAAGCCGCAGGTCTACGGCTCGTTCGACGAAGAGACCCTCTACTCGCTGCTGGTCGCCGAGTTGGCCGGGCAGCGCAATCGCTTCGACCTGGCACTGGGCAACTACGTGCAGCAGGCGAACGCGACCCAGGACCCGGCCGTTGCCGAGCGCGCCTTCCGCATCGCCGAATACCTGGGCGCCGAGCAGGCGGCCCTGGACAGCGCGATGATCTGGGCCACCAATGCCCCGGACAACCTCGACGCCCAGCGCGCCGCCGCCATCCAGCTCGCCCGCGCCGGCAACTACGACGAGTCCATGACGTACATGGAGAAAGTCCTGCAGGGCCAGGGCGACACCCATTTCGACTTCCTCGCGCTGTCCGCCGCGGAAACCGACCCCGACACCCGCGCCGGCCTGCTGCAGAGCTTCGAGCGCCTGCTGACCAAGTACCCGGCCAACGGCCAGCTGCTGTTCGGCAAGGCACTGCTGCTGCAACAGGACGGCCGCCCGCAGGAAGCCCTGCAACTGCTCGAGGACCAGCCGGCGACCACCGACGAAGTCGCCCCGCTGCTACTCCGCGTGCGCTTGCTGCAAAGCCTGAAACGTGGCGACGAAGCCGTGCCGCTGCTGGAAAAAGCCCTGCGCCAGCATCCGGACGACAAGCGCGTACGCCTCACCTACGCCCGTGTGCTGGTCGAAGAAGGGCGCATGGACGACGCCAAGCGCGAGTTCTCCGCCCTCGTCCAGCAATTCCCCGATGACGACGACCTGCGCTTCTCCCTGGCGCTGGTGAGCATGGAGGCCGGCGCCTGGCCGGAGGCCCGCAGCTACTTGCAGGAGCTGATCGAGCGCGGTAGCCATGTCGACGCCGCGCACTTCAACCTGGGCCGCGTCCTCGAGCAGCTCGGCGACAGCGACAGTGCGCTGGTCGAGTATTCGCTGGTCGGCCCGGGCAACGACTACCTGCCGGCACAGGTGCGCCAGGCGGAAATCCTCTTCGACCAGAAGCGCTATGACGAAGCCTCCGCACGCCTGGCCAAGGCACGCGACGAGCAACCGGACTACGCCATCCAGCTCTACCTGATCGAGTCCGAGTCACTGAGCAAACGGCAGTTGCAGGATCGCGCCTGGACGCTGATGCAGCAGGCACTGAAGCAGTATCCGGACGACTCCGACCTGCTCTACACCCGCGCCATGCTCGCGGAAAAGCGCAACGACCTGGCGCAACTGGAGAAGGACCTGCGGCTGATCATCCAGCGCGAGCCGGACAACGCCATGGCGCTCAACGCCCTGGGCTACACCCTCGCCGACCGCACCACGCGCTTCGAGGAAGCCCGCCAGTTGGTCGAGCAGGCGCACCAGCTCAACCCGCAGGACCCGGCGATCCTCGACAGCCTCGGCTGGGTGAATTACCGCATGGGCAACCTCGACGAGGCCGAGCGGCTGCTGCGCCAGGCGCTGCAGCAGTTCCCCGATCACGAAGTCGCCGCTCATCTGGGCGAGGTGCTGTGGGCGCAGGGCAAACAGAAAGAAGCGAAGAAAATCTGGTCCGATGCGCTGAAAGCCCAACCCGACAGCCCGTTGCTGCGCGAAACGCTGCAACGCCATTCCGGATCCGAGACGCCCTGACTTATGCCTGCCGTTCGTTTATTCCTGATCGCCAGCCTGATCGCCCTGCTCGCCGGCTGCGCCGGCCTGACCTCCCGCGAAGCCGTAGAAGGCAGCGGTGACGCCGCCACCTGGAAAGCCCACAAGGAACGCGTGACCCGCCTCGACGGCTGGCAGATCGACGGCAAGGTCGGCATTCGCGCACTGCGCCCGTCCGCTGGCAGCCAGAGCGGCAGCGGCACGCTGTTCTGGCTGCAACGCCAGGACTACTTCGACATCCGCCTGTCTGGCCCGCTCGGCCGCGGCGCCGCCCGCCTCACCGGACGCGAAGGCGCGGTGACGCTGGAAGTCGCCAACCAGGGTCGCTATCAGGCCGAGTCACCGGAAGCGCTGCTCGAACAGCAACTCGGCTGGCGCCTGCCGGTGTCCCACCTGCTCTGGTGGGTTCGCGGCCTGCCCGCCCCGGACAGCAAGAGCCGCGTGACCCTGGACGGCAACAGCCACCTGGCGCGCCTGGAACAGGACGGCTGGCAGGTGGAATACCTGAGCTACGCCGAACAGGACAGCTACGCATTACCGGAGCGGATCAAGCTGCACGGCAGCGACCTCGACGTCACCCTGGTGATCAAGGACTGGCAACCGCGCCAGCTCGGCCAGTGATGCACGACCGCCTGACCCTGCCCGCACCGGCGAAACTCAACCTGATGCTGCATATCCTTGGCCGCCGCGCCGACGGCTATCACGAGCTGCAGACGCTGTTCCAGTTCCTCGATTACGCCGACGAGCTGAGCTTGCGGGTTCGCGAGGACGGCGAGATCCATCTACATAGCGACATTCCCGGCGTCCCCCATGACAGCAACCTGATCGTGCGCGCCGCCCGCCAACTGCAGCGCGACAGCGGCACCTCGCTGGGCGCCGACATATGGCTGGAGAAACGCCTGCCGATGGGCGGCGGAATCGGCGGCGGCAGCTCCGATGCGGCCACCACCCTGCTCGGCCTTCACCACCTCTGGCGGCTCGACTGGAGCGTCGATCGCCTCGCGGCGCTGGGCCTGAGCCTGGGCGCGGACGTGCCGGTGTTCGTCCGCGGCCATGCGGCATTCGCCGAGGGCGTGGGCGAAGCGCTGACCCCGGTCGAGCTGGAAGAGCCCTGGTTTCTCGTCGCGATTCCGCAAGTCGCTATCAGCACAGCAGAAATTTTCAACGACCCGGAGTTGACACGAAATACTCCCGCCATTACAGTGCGCACCGTTCTCGAACAGGGCGGTCGTAATGACTGTCAGCCGGTTGTTGAGAAGCGTTACCCGGATGTTCGTAACGCTTTGATCTTGCTAAACAAATTTGTTTCGGCTAGATTAACAGGCACTGGTTGTTGCGTGTTTGGGTCCTTCCCAAGCAAAGCCGAAGCTGATAAAGTCGCGGCCCAACTTCCAGCCTCCCTGCCAGGATTTGTAGCGAAAGGCAGTAACGTTTCGATGTTGCAGCGCAAGCTTCAGAGCCTGTCCTGAGAAGCAGATACAGGGGCGTCGCCAAGCGGTAAGGCAGCAGGTTTTGATCCTGCCATGCGTTGGTTCGAATCCAGCCGCCCCTGCCATATTTTATGAAGCTGTTCAAGATCGCCGCTTCGGCAGCCAGATTTTGAACAGCTTTTTAATTCATCAGGTCCACCCTCAGCCGGCAGGTACTGCGCGTGTCCAAGATGATGGTCTTCACGGGGAATGCCAACCCCGATCTGGCGCGTCGCGTCGTACGTCAACTGCATATCCCCCTTGGTGACGCCTCCGTAGGCAAGTTCTCCGATGGCGAAATCAGTGCGGAAATCAACGAGAACGTTCGCGGTAAGGACGTCTTCCTGATCCAGCCGACTTGCGCTCCGACCAACGACAACCTGATGGAGCTGGTGGTGATGGCCGATGCCTTCCGCCGCTCCTCGGCTTCTCGTATCACCGCCGTGATCCCCTACTTCGGCTATGCCCGCCAGGATCGCCGCCCGCGTTCCGCCCGCGTGGCGATCAGCGCGAAAGTCGTGGCCGACATGCTGACCGTGGTGGGGGTCAACCGCGTCCTCACCGTCGACCTGCACGCCGACCAGATCCAGGGCTTCTTCGACATCCCCGTGGACAACATCTACGGCTCGCCGGTACTGGTCGACGACATCGAAGACCAGCGCTTCGAGAACCTGATGATCGTTTCCCCGGACATCGGCGGTGTCGTCCGCGCCCGTGCGGTCGCCAAGACCCTCGGCGTCGACCTGGCAATCATCGACAAGCGTCGGCCGAAAGCCAACCAGTCCGAAGTCATGCACATCATCGGCGATGTCGAAGGCCGCACCTGCGTGCTGGTCGACGACATGGTCGATACCGCCGGCACCCTCGGGCATGCCGCCAAGGCCCTCAAGGACCACGGCGCCGCCAAGGTCTACGCCTACTGCACCCACCCGGTGCTGTCCGGCCGCGCCATCGAGAACATCGAAAATTCCGTGCTCGACGAGCTGGTGGTGACCAACACCATCCCGCTGTCCGCCGCTGCACAGGCCTGCTCGCGTATCCGCCAACTGGATATCGCGCCGGTCGTGGCTGAAGCGGTTCGCCGCATCAGCAATGAAGAATCGATCAGTGCGATGTTCCGCTGAGGGCTCTCTGCCCACCGCGAACATTCACCGAACGAAATGTGCCCCGCCTCCGTGCGGGGCTTTTTGCCCAACCGCCCGAGCGCTGGTCGCAAGCGTCGCGGGCGGTTTGGTTTTATTGGAGAACTGCAATGACTGATTTCACTCTGAATGCCGAAGCGCGTTCCGACCTGGGGAAAGGTGCGAGCCGCCGCCTGCGTCGTAACGCCAGCCAGATTCCCGCGGTGATCTACGGTGGCGAGAAAGCGCCGCAATCGATCAGCCTGGTAGCCAAGGACCTGGCCAAACTGCTGGAAACCGAAGCCGCCTTCAGCCACGTCATCACCCTGACCATCGCTGGCGCCAAGGAAAGCGTTCTGATCAAGGCCCTGCAACGTCACCCGGCCAAGGGTTTCGTTCTGCACGCCGACTTCCTGCGCGTCGTTGCCGGCCAGAAACTGACCGCTCTGGTTCCGCTGCACTTCATGAACCAGGAAACCGCAGTTGGCGTGAAAACCGACGGTGGCGAAATCTCCCACACCCTGAGCGAAGTGGAAGTTTCCTGCCTGCCGAAAGACCTGCCGGAGTTCATCGAAGTCGACATGGCCAAGGTCGAAGTCGGCCAGATCGTTCACCTGTCCGACCTGAAACTGCCGAAAGGCGTCGAGCTGGTTGCTCTGGCCCACGGCAGCGATCTGCCGGTCGCCAACATCCACATGCCGCGCGTCCAGGCGGCTGAAGAAGGTGAAGGCGCAGGTGAAGGCGCAGCCGAATAAGGCTGAGTCCGCACCAAGCGAAGGGCTCCCGTCGTGACCGCCGTGCAACTGATCGTTGGCCTGGGTAATCCAGGCCCCGAATACGACCAGACCCGGCATAACGCGGGGGCCCTTTTCGTTGAGCGCCTGGCCGCCCAGAAAGGCGCCAGCCTCAGCGTCGATCGCAAGTATTTCGGCCTGGTGGGCAAATTCAGCCATCAGGGTCGCGACGTCCGTCTGCTGATCCCAACCACCTACATGAACCGCAGCGGCCAGGCCGTGGCGGCCTTGGCGAATTTCTTCCGGATAGCTCCGGACGCGATTCTGGTGGCGCACGACGAACTCGACATGCCTCCTGGCGTCGCCAAGCTCAAACAGGGCGGCGGCCACGGCGGCCACAACGGCCTGCGCGACATCATCGCCCAGCTCGGCAACCGCAACGATTTCCACCGGTTGCGCCTCGGTATCGGCCATCCTGGCCATGCCAGCCTGGTCTCCGGCTATGTCCTGGGTCGCGCCCCGCGCAGCGAACAGGAAATGCTCGATACCAGCATTGATTTCGCGCTCGGCGTCCTGCCCGATATCCTCGACGGCAACTGGACCCATGCCATGCAGCAGCTGCACAGCCAGAAGGCTTAACCTCCACTTCGCTCCGCGACCATTTCGCGAGGGACACACCATGGGATTCAACTGCGGCATCGTCGGCCTGCCCAACGTCGGCAAGTCCACCCTGTTCAACGCCCTCACCAAGTCCGGTATCGCCGCGGAGAACTTCCCGTTCTGCACCATCGAGCCGAACAGCGGCATCGTGCCGATGCCCGACGAACGCCTCGCCGCGCTGGCGGAGATCGTCAAGCCCGAACGCATCCTGCCCACCACGATGGAGTTCGTCGACATTGCCGGCCTGGTGGAAGGCGCCTCCAAGGGCGAAGGCCTGGGCAACAAGTTCCTCGCCAACATCCGCGAGACCGATGCCATCGCCCACGTGGTGCGCTGCTTCGACGACGACAACGTGATCCACGTGTCGAACTCGGTCGACCCCAAGCGCGACATCGAGATCATCGACCTGGAACTGATCTTCGCCGACCTCGACAGCTGCGAGAAACAGCTGCAGAAAGTGACCCGAAACGCCAAGGGCGGCGACAAGGACGCCGTGGCGCAGAAGGCGCTGCTGGAAAAGCTGATCCCGCACTTCACCGAAGGCAAGCCGGCTCGCACCCTGCTGCGCGGTCTGGGTGACGATGAGAAGGCACTGGTTCGCGGCTTCCACCTGCTCACCAGCAAGCCGGTGATGTACATCGCCAACGTCGCCGAGGACGGTTTCGAGAACAACCCGTATCTCGACGTGGTGAAGGCGATCGCCGACGCCGAGGGCGCCCTGGTGGTTCCGGTGTGCAACAAGATCGAGGCGGAAATCGCCGAACTCGACGACGGCGAGGAGAAGGACATGTTCCTCGAATCCCTCGGCCTCGAGGAGCCCGGCCTGAACCGCGTGATCCGCGCTGGCTACCAGATGCTCAATCTGCAGACCTATTTCACCGCCGGGGTGAAGGAAGTCCGCGCCTGGACCATCAAGGTTGGCGCCACTGCACCGCAGGCCGCCGCCGTGATCCACACCGACTTCGAGAAAGGCTTCATCCGCGCCGAAGTCATCGCCTACACCGACTTCATCCAGTACCGCGGTGAAGCCGGCGCCAAGGAAGCCGGGAAATGGCGCCTGGAAGGCAAGGAGTACATCGTCAAGGACGGCGACGTGATGCACTTCCGCTTCAACGTCTGAGCCTTGCTCGACGACGAAAACGCCCGGCCTCATGCCGGGCTTTTTTATGGAAGGCATTCGCCGCGTCTGGGCACCGATAGGTGCGGCCGATCACCAGGCCAGCGGCTGGTCGACCTTGCGCTGGTTCGGCGTCAGCAGGCCGAAATCGCTGCCCAAGCGCGACAGCGAGCTGCCCGGGACCAGTTCGCCCTTCACCAGGCCACGCGCGGTTTCCAGGTCGAGCTGGAACGACAGTTCGTGCTCGCCGCGGCGGACCAGGTCCAGACGCACCGGATATTCGTCTGCACAATCCAGGCGGAAGCGCGCCGCGCCCAGCGTCATCGGCGGAAAGGCTACCGCCGCATTGCTGGTCTGCAGTTCACCACTGGATGCGGTGCAGCCATCGGTATTGCCGCGCAGGCTCAGTTGCCCGCTGAAACGCCCCTGCAGCAGCCCCAGCTGGCCGTTCTGCGCCCACAGCAGATCGCCGCCGGAAACCTCCAGCCACCAGGCCGGCGGCCAGCCGCCCAGGCGCAGGTTCCACTCGCCCTGCCCCAGCGCGCCCAGCCGCAGGTCGACCTGGTCCGCGCCGGTCATCCGCCACGTCCACGGCCCGAGCGGCTGCCCGCGCCAATACAGACGATCGCCGGCGCCCTTGATCAGCGAACCGCTGACACCCTCGACGCGCATGTCGTCAGGCAGCACCCTAGGCAGCCACTGCGCCGCCGGCCAGAACAGCGCGGCCAGCACCAGCAGCAGGACGACCACCAGCACGCCGATCAACCCACGCAACAGACCCGAAACGCTCATGGCCGCACGCACCCTGCCCCGGCACCCCTCGACACGCAATGCGCCCCCAGCCATGGCCGGCAGACGACCGGCGCGCAGTGATAGGGACGGTGGGTGTAAAACGCGGGCATCGAAGACTCCTCATTCATGGCGAAACGCGCACTAAGTGCTGCGCCGGATAGCTAACAAGACAGCGCCACAGGGCAAAAACGCCAGCGAGACACCGAAAAAACCCTCCTCGCCCATGCCTCCGCAGATCATTTGCCCGCAACGGACGCAGCTGAACGCTAAGCGCTTGATAGCACTTCGAAAAAAACGCTCATGGGGTTGACAGCAAGGAGCTAGCTGAGAATAATGCGCGCCACTTGGCTACGTAGCTCAGCTGGTTAGAGCATAGCATTCATAATGCTGGGGTCCGGGGTTCAAGTCCCTGCGTAGCCACCATACAAATCAAAGGGTTAGCTTCGGCTAGCCCTTTGTCGTTTCTGGCACTGTCCCAGCAACGTCCCGATCCTGTCTCAGTAAAGCCAGCGGCGAAAGCGTCAGCGCCGTTGCGAAGTGGTCAGGTGCGAGGTGCGAGTAACGCATCGTCATTTTGATATCACCATGCCCAAGAATCCGTTGCAGGGTCAGGATGTTTCCCCCTTGCATCATGTAGTGGCTGGCAAACGTGTGTCGCAAGATATGAGTTAGTTGCCCTGGCGTATGCAGCCCGGTTCGCTCATAGGCTTTACGAAACGCAGAGCGGCACGACGAGAACAGCCGACCCGATCCAGGGTATCCGCGCTCAAGTATCAGGGCTTCCAGATCGGCAGGCACAGGCACCGACCTCCCCTTGCCATTCTTTGTCCGAGAGAAGCGAACCAAGCCGTTTACCAGCTCCGGCCGGGTGATTGACTCTGCCTCATCCCATCGCGCGCCTGTCGCCAAGCAAAGCTGGGCCACAGGTAACGTGTGGCTGTTGCTCGATGCAGAGCACTCAGCAAGCACCAGACTGCATTCGGGCAGCGTCAGGAAAGACCGCTCGGTCTCGTCGACCTTGAGCTGGCGAAGACCTGCAACAGGGTTAGGTTCGTTCCACACGCCAAGGCGGATTAGCTCGTTGAAAACGGACCTTAAATACCGATGCTCATGATTCACCGTTGAGGGTGCGCAGGTCTTTAGTCGTTCCATCCGGTAGCGGCCAAAGTCCAGGGACGTGAACGACGAGGCAACCGGATTCCCCAGCGCTTCGACTATGGCAAGAGTCCTAGGGAGACGATACGGGTCTTTCAATGTGCAGCCATGCAGCTCATGCCACACATGAACGAGGTCAGCCAGACGTTCGCCGGGGTCGCGGCCACGTCGGGAGTATTCCCGCTTGAGATCGGCTATCCAGCGCTCAGCCTCGGACTTGGTTCGAAAACCTTTGCGCCTCTTACGTATGCCGGCAGAACGGTCGAGCCAGAAATCGGCATCCCAACCGGTAGGGCCCTTGGAGATCATACGGCCCTACCCCATCGCACCGTTCGTTCGGCCAGAAGCTTCTGGACGTGCTTGTAGATATCGCGCTCAGTCTTTCCCTTGTCGGCGTAGTGATCTCGGATTACCGGCCAGCACTCCCATCCCTGGAGGCTGGCGAACGCCTTTTCCGCGCCGATCCGCTCCCTTGAAACCAGGCTGATGAAGTTGCCCAGGAACAGCTCGACGTTCTTGCCGCTGAAGCCCTTGGACGTCTTGAAGTGGCGTTTGTAGTAGGTCTGGCCCAGCAGCGATTCCACCGGCACGGAGACATGCACGTCGTGCCGCATCAAGGTCCAGAAGGCATCGAATACACCCTTGCTCGAGCACAGGCGGAACGACTCCAGACCGTACTGGAACAGCCCGTCGAGGTGGCCGGCGAGTTCGGCATAGGTGGAGCTTTCCAGCACACGGCCAGCGCATTCGGAGCCGTCAGCGAATTGCTGGACAATGGAGTGATGGAAGCGCAGTTCGATCCGCCAGACAGGCGCGTCAGGGTCGTAGTTCTGCGGGTCTTCGGCGTCGAATGGGTTGTCCAGGCTGGCCCAGGTGGTGCGCCAGTAGTCGAGCTTGTCGATGGCATACGCTTGCAGGGTTTTGTTGTAGATCGCCAGTTGGATGCCAGAGGCAGAACCGAACAGGAAGGATTGCCCACGACCGTAGCTGACGGCTTCGCCGTCGTAGTGAATCTCCTTGATGCCGGATAGATCCCGGCGCGTTCGGGCGCGGCACAGCAGGCGGTCGATCAGATCCGCGGGGGGCGTCCAGCCTTGCACGTCCAGGGCGAGATGGACGGCGCACTGATTGGGCTCGACAAACTCCAGGGCTTCGGTCGCAAAGCGATCCATCCACTCTTGCAGCACGGCCGGCGTGCAGGACTGGATAGCGTGCGGGCTCACTTCGATCTTCATGTGGGCGCCGATCACATCAATCTTCACGTTGAAGTTCTTCAGCAGCAGGACGAAGCCGAGGTCGGCGTTCTGCAGCTTGAATTGGTAGCCGGAGTCACGGCCAACGCGCCCGGCGTGCCACTGGTGACCGGCAAACTCGACGAGGCCCGGTTCTTCGACCAGGGCGAGTACATCGGGACGGATGCGGCCCCGGTAAAGCTGGCGAACGGTATCGACGCGACAGCCCAACAGCCGAACCCTGGAGAGATCGGTCATGGCGGAGGATTTAGGATCAACGAACAAGCGACCTTCGCGGGTTTCCTTAGCGGTCATGCAATCCAGGCGAAGCTGATCAATAGCCTTTTTCACGAAACACCCCACATTGAAATCAAATGACACTTTCAAAAGCTATTTATAAGACGTGCTACAGGGACGTCCCGCGGCGCGGCGAGTCGCGCGCCGCTTCGCTCTGGACCGAGCCACTCCGCTGCGCGCTCCCGCCGCTCGCCGCCGTCGCAGGTTCGCGTCCTTCGTGCCTCAGGACGTGAATCCGCGACGGCCGCGCGCACCATTCGGTTTCAATACGGATAGCCAGGTCAGGGAACACATCGGGCAGGTCGCGCGGGCAGGCGTGCTCCTGGATGAATCCCGGCAGGGAGAACGGCGCGCCGGGCGGCAGGCTGGCGGCCCAGGCTTTCCAGAGGCCAAGAGCGATCAGCAGCAGCGGCAGGAAGACGGTTTCGAGGACGAGAGGGGCGGGGCGCCGCGCGCCGGCAGGAGGGAACAACACCAAGGGCGCTGCCCTTGTCATCCCGCTCTTGCCGCCGAGGGCTCGGGAGCGCGGGGCGGTGAAGCTACCCCACACTCCCGCTGATAGGCTGTTCATGAACGTGCAGGGTCAAGGGTGCGCTGCGCCCGCGCTTCCGTTCGACGGAACGATGGAGCCGTTCCGACGAGCCGGGAGCGCGGCCCCTGACCCAGACCGATTAGGGAGGGCGATGCGGCCCAGTACGTTGCCGGAACCCTGCCGGTCGCGGTGCCGCATCACCCTGATGGTGCGAATGTCCGAAAAAAACACTTCGTTCGGGTACTTGTCATCGCCATTCATGCTCAGCGTCATGAAGTACGCATGTTCATAGACGCCGCTAAGAGGTAGCACCACGCCGACAATATGGAAACACCGCCAATAGCCGACTGGCTCCTCATCCCAAGCCAGCTCGACAAGAGCGGTTTGGCCAACATAGCTAAAAGCCTCGCCGGTATTGAGGGTTACGCCGTAGCTACTCATGGCTGTAATCCCCCTCGGAGAATGTCTCCTTGCCGTTGAGCAAGTCGGCGCGCAGCTTGCCCACATCAACCATGCGAAAGTCGGCCATGGTCACGCTGGGCAAGGTGCCGTTGTCGATCCACTCAACAACCTCATCCACCGGGATACCACTGGCAGAGGCGAAGGTGACGATGCTGCACAGGTCGCCAATACCCCTGCCGAGCGGAACGACATTACCCCCGGTTTTTAGCTGCTTCTGATCCCCCTTCGCCTTATTCATCTGTGTAATCCCCTTGAGCGAAAACCGTCTTGCCTTTTGCGAGGTCGGTTCGGATTTGTGCCAAATTGACCACGCGCGGGCGGCCCATCTTCACACTGGGAATGGTGTTGGTTTGAAGCCAGGAGATGACCGTATCAACAGAAACCCCCATCATGGCTGCGAAGGTTTCCTTGCTGCACATGAGGGCGTTTCGGCAATCGAGGTAGACCACCCGCTTGCCGTCCAAGTCGAAGCTAACGTCGAAAGGTGGTTCGTTCAGATGCTGCGTACTCATCGCCTATCCCTGCCTCTGAAATGCTCATTAACTGTGGTTAAAAGGGATTTCGAAGCAGTACACTCAGTAACCGCTTAAAAATCACTAAGTACTCATTACTCAGTGAGAGCAAGAATACTGTGTACTTTTTACTGAGTACATACTACTGAGTAGAATATTTAGGCATGATAAAAGATCGCCTTATAAGCCTTTTCGATAAAACCCGGACTAGCGTTTGGTTTGAAAAACAGACGGGGATCAATCGCTACCGTTGGGGGAATATCCGGACCGGAAAGGCTCGGTTGAGCGACGCAGAAATCGAAGCCGTCGTCGAGGCCTTCCCGCAATACGCGTTGTGGTTAGTCACGGGTAAGGTTGCGCCGGAGTGCGGGCAAGTCTCTCCTGCGTATGAAGAGGCCAACCTAAAATTGGAAGAACAAGAAGCGGGCAGCAGATAACAGCAGAAGTGGCCCGGCGATGGTTTAGTCGAATTCCTTGACATGGAAAAAACAATGATTCAAGACCCAAAAGTCATGGGCGCAGTGTCTCGCATCATGCAGCGCTCAGAGCGGCAAACTGATACCGATAAGTTGATAAGTACTTATGTGGATGTGGGCTTATTACCACAGCTTAATAATAATAATCATCAAATATTTTATGGTCGCCGTGGGACTGGAAAAACCCACGTAATGAAGGTTTTGGAAAGTTCTTTTAAGGAAAGAGAAAGAACTTCAGTGCTGTACGTAGACTGCAGGATGCTAGGTAGTACATCACAATTTGCAGACAGAACACTCCCCATCGGCAGGCGATGCATTGCACTGTTTAGGGATTATTTGCTTCTGATTAGTGGGGCTTTGCTTGAGTATATTATTGAGAATCCAAGCGACTCAGCCGAGGAAGCTTTAAAGGCTCTTGATGACTTTAATGCCGTTGTTACTGATCCTGTTGTTAGAAAATTTGCTCAAAGCGTTTCAGAGACCGAGAGAGTCAAGCAAGAACGAGGGGCAGAATTTTCGCTGCTGGGGAACTTAGGGGCTGAGGGTATACATGGGGAGGGTGGGCTTAAAACAAACTTTGGAGATGAGAATGAATCTACAATGCAGGTTGAGTACGCTGTAGACAGTCAAGACAAGATTGTTTTCCCTGATCTGCATCGATCCTTAACGAAAGTTCTTGAATTGGCAAAAGGACAGCTTGTCATCCTCATAGATGAATGGTCTTCGCTACCTTCGGATGTGCAGCCTTATCTGGCTGAATTCATCAAGAAGGGAGTGCTTCCCATTAGTGAGGCAACTGTAAAAATATCTGCCCTTGAATACCGGTGTAGATTTAGTGAAGTAGTAGGTTGTGACTTGATCGGGTTTGAATTAGGGGCTGATATTGCGACAGCGCCTGATCTTGATGATTATTTTGTATATGACAGAAATCCAGAGTTTATTGCTAGAACATACGCAAATGTTCTCTATAAGCACATGAATGTTGAACTGGATACGGGATACCTTGAAGTTAGCCATGGTGTCACCTGTGGCGATACTTTGATGAATCATCTTTTTACGGGTTATGAAACTTTTGTTGAGCTAAGTCGTTCATGTGAAGGGGTTGTTAGGGATCTTATCAATATTTTTACTAAGGCTTTCTTCGACGCGCAACGGAGAGGACGGGCCAGTATTGATAGGGTTTCAGTTCTGGAAAGCGCGAGGCAGTGGTTTGAGCAAGATAAAGCCCAGTATCTCGGGGATGACCTGCAAAATGCTTTAAGAGCTATGGTTGATGAAGTTATCGGCCAGAGGAAGGCTAGGTCTTTCTTACTGCCGAGAGAGCTGGAAAGGCACCCCATAGTTCAGCGACTTTTTGATGCTCGTGTGATTCATCACATGCAACGGGGATACGCTGACAAAGATAACCCAGGGGCAAGATATAATATATATACGATAGATTACGGAACTTACGTTGATTTGATAGGAACATCTAAGCAGCCCCAGCTTGATTTGCTAGATGAGCCTGCGGAGATCGATATAGTTGTTCCTTTTGATGACAAAAGGAGTATTCGTAGAATCATTCTTCGACAAGATGTGTTAGATAGATATCTATAGTGGACCTGCAGTTTGCAGGTGTCCCAAAAACAAATCGAACCGGCCTTTAACGGCAGATAATGGAGCGGTAGAGACACCTAAACGCCCGTCTTTACAGGCTTCCGGCTTTTACCGAGGGATGTGGCGCTTTTTCATAATGCTGGGGTCCGGGGTTCAAGTCCCTGCGTAGCCACCATACACATCAAGGGCTTACCGAAAGGTAGGCCCTTTTTGTTTTGGGGTGGCGACTACCGGCTGTCCAGGCTCATGCGAAACTTCTCCCGGATGGATGCCATTGGGTTGCCATGGCGCGCCCCCTCGGGGTAGTCAACGATTTGGACGTTCCGCGACCCTGAATCAGGCCACACGCAGCGAATCCGCCATTGATCGTCGATCCGGCTGCGCGCAGGTCTAACCCGCTTCCCGACGGGAATCGCACGTCTCTCGATGCGCTGGATTGAAGCTGGCTTCTTGAGCCATTTATTTGCCCTCCTCCCAGCGCGGCCGGCAGCCGGCCAGTTAGCACGCAGATACCTATGGCTGTTGAGCGATCTTCGGCATCGGATAAGCGCTGCAAAATCGCTTTACCGACGTCCGCCCGAAACGTAGGGTCCCTCTCGGATGGTTTCCCTATCGGGTGAGCGGTGAACACGGGGATGCATTTCGCCCAGGATCGGCAGGCAGAAGCCGGCCCGGAACAGGCACTCGACAGGCCCGCGCCTCCGTTCAGGCAGCCGGACAACAGACTCGCAGGAAGCAGCCACCTTGGAATTGAGACAACTGCGCTATTTCGTGAAGATCGTCGAGCTTGGCAGCCTGGGGCGTGCGGCGCTTGAGCTGGAGGTTGGCGTGTCGGCCCTCAGCCAGCAGGTTTTCAAGCTGGAAAGCGAACTCTGCACCCGTCTGCTGAACAGGACCTCCACCGGCGTCACGCCCACCAGCGCCGGGTTCGCGTTTCTGCACCATGCCCAACTCACGCTGCGCCAGGCTGAAAACGCGATCATGGCGGCCCATCGCGGGCGAATGAGCGGTTATGTCAGTGTCGGCCTGCCACCGACCACCGCGACGGTGCTCGCCTTGCCGTTGATCAACGCCATGCGCGCGCGTTATCCGGACATCCAGCTGCATATGGTGGAGATGCTCTCCGGCCACCTGGCGGCGCAGCTCAACGCACGGCAAATCGACCTCGCCATCCTCTTCCATCTCGACGGGGGAAAACGCTGGAGCGTGACGCCACTGCTGGACGAAAAGCTGTTCGTCATCGCTTCGCCCGAGCTGCCTCAGGCGCCGGCGGGTGACAGCGTGCAGTTGGCCGAGTTGGGCGGCCTGCCGCTGGTGATGCCCAGCGCCCAGCATGGATTGCGCTCGGCATTGATGAGCGCGTTCGAGCGGGTCGGACTGACGCCGAATGTCATCATGGAGGTCGACGGCCTCGCCGTGTTGATGAACGCCGTTCGGGCCGGTCACGCGGCGACCATACAACCGGGCGCGGCCGCTGCACTGAAAGACGGGTCCGGACTCTCGCTGATCCGGATTGCCGATCCGCATGTGGGCCGGCGCAACCTCCTGGCGACGCTGGCCGATGATGAACTCTCGCCGGCGGCGCTGGCCGCGCGGCTGGTCATACTCGACGTGGCGCGGCAGCTGGTCGTCGACAAGCAATGGCCTGGCGCTACCTGGCTGGAGGGAGTCGAAGCGTAACCCTCTTCACGCGTAGAGGACATTCCCTGCCGACAAGCCTTTAGAAAAACTAAACACCCCGCGTCAAAAGCCGCCTTTCGACCCCCTTAGTCCCCGCCCTATCGTTCACCCCGCTCGCAAGGAGCACTCGTTTCCGCCTCCTTGCACATCGAGGAACGGTAATGATCGACGTCTTAGTCATAGGGGGTGGCAACGCTGCCTTGTGCGCCGCTCTGATGGCGCGAGAAACAGGCGCCAGCGTAATGCTGCTGGAGGCTTCTCCGAAAATCTGGCGTGGAGGCAACTCCCAGCACACCCGCAACCTGCGCTGCATGCACGACGAACCGCAGGACGTGCTGGTCGATGCCTACCCGGAAGAGGAGTACTGGCAGGACCTGTTGAAGGTCACCGGCGGCCTCACCGATGAAAAGCTCGCCCGCATTGCCATCCGGGCGTCATCCTCCTGTCGCGACTGGATGCGCTCACACGGCGTGCACTTCCAGCCGCCGCTGTCCGGCGCGCTGCACGTGGCGCGGACCAATGCCTTCTTCATGGGTGGCGGCAAGGCGCTGGTCAATGCGTACTTCCGCAGCGCCGAGCGCCTGGGGGTAAAGATTCGCTACAGCGTGCCTGTGACCGACATCGAGCTGGATGACGGCAGGTTCGTCGCCGCCCATGTGGGCGAACGTGAGGTCGACGGTCAGCGCTTCCCGGCGGAACGCATCGAAGCCCGCGCCTGCGTGCTGGCGGCCGGCGGCTTCGAGTCCAACCGTGAATGGCTGCGCGAAGCCTGGGGCCAGAACGAACGCGGCGAATGGCCGTCGGACAACTTCCTGATCCGCGGCACCCGATTCAATACCGGCATCCTCCTGCGCCGCATGCTCGACCTCGGCGCCGATGTGATCGGCGATCCTACGCAAGCGCACATGGTCGCGATCGATGCCCGCGCGCCCCTCTACGACGGCGGCATCTGCACCCGAATCGACTGCGTATCCCTGGGTGTGGTGGTCAATCGCGACGGCGAGCGCTTCTACGACGAGGGTGAGGATTTCTGGCCGAAGCGCTACGCGATCTGGGGGCGTCTGGTGGCCGGGCAGCCCGGTCAGCAGGCGTACTCGATCATCGACCAGCAGGCCATCGGCCGCTTCATGCCGCCGGTGTTTCCCGGAACCACCGCCAACACCCTGCACGACCTCGCCCGCCTGCTGAAGCTGCCGCAGGAGCGATTCGTCAAGACCGTCGAGGACTACAACGCCGCCTGCCGCATCGGCACCTTCGATCACACGGCGCTGGACGACTGCCACACCCAGGGCCTGCTGCCCGCCAAGACCCACTGGGCGCGGCCACTGGTGAAACCGCCGTTCTACGCCTACCCACTCAAACCGGGCGTCACCTTCACCTACCTCGGCCTCGCCACCGACGAAACCGCCGCCGTGCACTTCAACGGCAAGGCGAGCCCCAACCTGTTCGTCGCGGGAGAAATGATGGCCGGCAACGTCCTCGGCAAGGGCTACACCGCCGGCATCGGCATGGCCATCGGCACCGCGTTCGGCCGCATCGCCGGCGTGCAGGCGGCCGCTTCGGCCGGCTGTGGCATTTCATCTGCACACACGGAGCCTCGCCATGCAGCTGTTTGATCCACACATGTCGGGCGGTCTGATCCCGTTGCTGAATCTAGACGAACGTGAAGTCCAGCGGCAGATGACCATCTGCAATGCCTGCCGCTACTGCGAAGGCTTTTGCGCGGTGTTTCCGGCGATGACCCGTCGCCTGGAGTTCGCCCAGGCAGACATTCATTACCTGGCGAACCTGTGCCACAACTGCGGTGCGTGCCTGCACGCCTGCCAATACGCCGCCCCCCACGAGTTCGACGTCAACGTACCCAAGGCCATGGCCAAGGTGCGCCTGGACACCTACGCCGAATACGCCTGGCCGCGGGCGATGGGTAAGCTGTACAAGCGCAACGGCCTGACCCTGGCGCTGGCGTCCGGCGCAGGACTGGCGCTGTTCCTGTGCCTGACCCTGATGCTCATGGGCAACCTGTTCACGGTCGTTCCCGGCGGCGACTTCTATCGGATTTTCCCGCACAACACCCTGGCGCTCATGTTCGGCTCGGTGTTCGGCTTCGCGGTACTCGCACTGACGCTGGGTGTGCGGCGCTTCTGGCGCAACGTTTCACCGCCGGCGGCGCCAGTGCCGCTGAAAACCTCCGCGGCTCTTGAAGCCACGGCCAACGTCGCGACGCTGAAGTACTTGGATGGCGGCCACGGCGAAGGCTGCAACAACGCCGACGATCGCTTCACCTTGTGGCGCCGCCGGTTCCACCACCTGACCTTCTACGGCTTCATGCTGTGCTTCGCCGCCACCGGTGTCGCCACGCTCTTCCACTACCTGCTGAAGTGGCCGGCGCCTTACCCGATCTTCAGCGTGCCGGTGATGTTAGGTATCGCCGGCGGCATCGGCCTGCTGATCGGTCCGGCGGGTCTCCTCTGGCTGAACCTGCGCCGCGACCCCGCGCACGGCGACGAGAAGCAAAAACCCATGGATCGCGGCTTCATCGCACTGCTGTTTCTGGTCAGCGCAAGCGGCCTGGCGCTACTCGCCCTGCGCGACACCAGCGCCCTGGGCGCGATGCTCGCCCTCCATCTCGGCCTGGTCATGGCGTTTTTCCTGACCATGCCCTACAGCAAGTTCGCCCACGGCATCTTCCGCAGCGCAGCGCTGCTCAAGCACGCCATCGAAAAGCGTCAACCCAACCCGATCAACGCCGCAAGCGACTGACGGTCAAGGCACTCATTTCAAAAACAATAGTGAGCAACGGTAGCCATGATGAAAACGACAACGGCAACAACCCCGTCCCGCGGGTCCAAACTGGGCGCCATCCTGCGGGTCACCAGCGGCAACTTTCTCGAGCAGTTCGACTTCTTCCTGTTCGGCTTCTACGCCACCTACATCTCCCAGACCTTCTTTCCTGCCACCAGCGAGTTCGCCTCGCTGATGATGACCTTCGCGGTCTTCGGTTCCGGATTCCTGATGCGTCCGCTGGGCGCCATCGTGCTGGGGGCGTACATCGACGAAGTGGGCCGGCGCAAGGGGCTGATCGTGACGCTCTCGATCATGGCCAGCGGGACCGTACTGATCGCCCTGGTGCCGGGCTATGCCAGCATCGGCGTGGCCGCGCCGATCCTGGTGCTGTTGGGCAGGCTGCTGCAGGGCTTTTCCGCCGGCGCGGAACTGGGCGGCGTCTCCGTGTACCTGGCGGAAATTTCCACGCTCGGTCGCACCGGCTTCTATACCAGTTGGCAATCGGCCAGCCAGCAGGTGGCCATAGTCGTCGCGGCGGCCTTGGGTTACACCCTCAACGCTACGATGCAAACCACCGAAATCGCCGCCTGGGGCTGGCGTATTCCGTTCTTCATCGGCTGCCTGATCATCCCCTTCATCTTCATCATTCGCCGTTCGCTGGAAGAAACCGCGGCCTTCAAAGCCCGTAGCCATCGTCCCACCACGCGCGAAGTCTTCCGCTCGATGCGGGACAACTGGAGCACCGTGTTGGCCGGCGGCCTGCTGGCCTCCATGACCACCACCACCTTCTACCTGATCACGGTCTACACCCCGACCTTTGGCAGGACCGTGCTGAATCTGAGCGCGACCGACAGCCTGATGGTCACGCTGCTGGTCGGCGTCAGCAACTTCATCTGGCTGCCCATCGGCGGCACCCTCTCCGACCGCCTCGGCCGCCGTCCACTGCTGCTGGCGATATCGCTGCTGTGCATCTTCACCGCCTACCCCGCCATGCACTGGCTGGCGGAGGCGGCGAGTTTCGAACGGCTGCTCGCCGTCCTTTTGTACTTCTCGTTCTTCTTCGGCATCTACAACGGCGCGATGGTCGCCGCGCTCACCGAGGTCATGCCGCAGAACGTGCGGGTAGTCGGGTTTTCATTGGCGTTCAGCCTGGCCACCGCGGTGTTCGGCGGTTTCACCCCGGCGATCTCGACGCTGCTCGTCCAGGCGACGGGCGACAAGGCGTCCCCGGCCTGCTGGCTGATGTTCGCGGCGATGTGCGGGTTCACGGCGACGACGATTCTGTATCGTCGGCAAAAAGCGCTGGCGGTCGGGGCCGTCTAGTTGTCCGGCCGCCTGTCGCCAGCCGGACAGGCGTGAACCGAGGTCCACCCGGACAGATGCAGGGCTTGCCGAAAGGCAGGCCCTTTTCGTTGGGGCGTTGCCGAGGTGGTCAGCGGGCGTTCACGCGCGGCTCAATTCCTTCGGATCATGCTCGGCCAGCCAATGGGCGAGGGCCTTGTTGATGCGGGTTTGCCAGTCGGTGCCGGTTTCCTGGAAGGCGGCGAGGACTTCGGTGTCGAGGTGCAGGCTGACTTCCCTGCTAGGGGCTGGCCTTGCGCCGATATCGGACTCCTCGCCATCGGCGCTACCGAAGAGTTCGGCCAGCAGGCGTTCGGTAGCGAGCTCCCTGGCCTGTTGCCGCGCGAGCGGCATGGGAGCTTCGGTTGGTCGGTTTCTTCTGTCCATCTGCTCTGCTCCAGTTTTCTTTGCGCTACCGGTTCGGACAAGCCGGAGCGGCGGGGAATTCCCTGGACCGCCAAATTCGCGGCTTTCGAGGGTGACAAGCCCGTCCGGGGAGATGCCGTTGGCAGCGCCAACGCGTTTCACGAATCCTTCACACTGCGCCCTGTAACGTCTCTTTCTGACGCAAGTAACTCCTTTGTGTTTGTTACGGCTTGAGCCCGCCCTCCCGCGGGCTTTTCTTTGCCCGCCAGTTGGCGATCCGCCCGTTTACCTCGCGAAGTTTGCTGCCGCACCGTGGCCGGCGCGGCATAATTGCGGGCCTACGGCTGACCGGCCGGATACCGCGAAGAGATCAGGATGCAAGCAGAAAAAAACGACGCCCCCTCGCACCTGCGTCGAAGAAAGAGCGCCCCCTGGGGTTTGATCGCCGCCCTGGCACTGGGAGTGGCCGCCGGATGGGTCTTCGTCTCGCATTTCGCCGGCCAGTTGCCGCCGACCTTCAACGAATTCCTGCAGTCGGTGCGCTTCAACGGCAAGCCGGTCTTCGGCAGCGACGCGCCGCCGCCCGCCCCGGCGTTCGCGCCAGCACCGATCACCCCGCCCGCGCCGGGTTCGGCGCCGCCCACCGCAACGCATTACGAATTCCAGGAAGAAACGGTGAAGAGCATCCAGCTCGGCAAGCCGGCAGAGAAAAAATAGCCCGGCGACCGTGACCAGCTGTTGAAAGGGCTTCCGAGGAAGCCCTTTTTTATGCCCGCCGTTCGGCTCGGGGATGGTCCTTCATTCGTCGTCGTCCCTGTTCGCGATGAGTGAATGGCCATTTCCGTGGGCCTATTGTCATTCTCGCCAACCGCAGGCGAAGGGATGATCGCAGCCATGAATCTTCTGCGGAGCTGCCCATGCACAATCCACACGAATCCCTAGCCCAAACCGTTACCGGTCGTCCTCTGGAGGTCGGCATCCTGCTGTTCCCCGGTGTCGAGGTGCTGGATTTCGCCGGTCCGTTCGAAGTGTTTTCCGTGGCGTCCCGCGTCGCGGCTCGCGACGGGTTGCTCGGCCACCCGGCGTTCCGCATGACCACCGTCGCCGCGACCTCGGAACCGGTCGCCGCGCGGCATGGCCTGCAGGTGGTGCCCGGCGCGGCGTTCGGCGAACACCCGGCGCTGGACCTGTTGATCGTGCCCGGCGGCGTGGTCAGCCAGCCGCTGGAGGATGCCGCGACCCTGGGCTGGATCGGCGAGAACGCGGGCCGCGCGGCGATCACGGCCTCGGTCTGCACCGGCGCGTTCCTGCTGGCCAGGCTCGGCCTGCTCGACGGCCTCACCGCGACCACCCACTGGGAGGACCTCGACGACCTGCGCTCGAGCTTTCCAGCGCTGGAGGTGGTCGGCTCGGTGCCCTTCGTCGACCACGGAAAGCTGCTCACCTCCGCCGGAATCTCAGCCGGCATCGGCATGAGCCTGCACCTGGTCGGTCGCGTACTCGGGTTGGCGGCGGCCAAAGCCACCGCGCGGCAGATGCAGTACGACTGGAACGCCGACGCGCGCAGCTAAAGGGACATGAAAGTGGCGATAATCGTGGACTGTCCGCAAATATGGCCACACGCCATACTGGGTCACCGTTCATGAGGAAACCTGCGATGAATCCGCCGCGACAGATTGCCTGCCTGATCTTTCCCCAGGTGGTCGGGCTGGACGTCACTGGCCCGCTGCAGGTGTTCGCCTCGGCCAACGAGGAGCGTCGTCGCCACGGCCTGCCGCCGGCCTATGCCCTCAGCCTGCTGGGCGCCGACCTGCAGCCGGTCGCTACGTCCGCCAGCCTGCGCCTGTGCGTCGACCGCGCCTGGCCCGAGGTCGACCCTGGCGAATTGGACACCCTGCTGGTGCCCGGCGGCATGGACATCCACGCGCCCTGCGCCGACGCTGCCCTGCTCGCCTGGCTGCGGCTTGCCGAAAGCCGGGTGCGGCGGCTCGGCTCGGTGTGTTCCGGCGCGCTGATCCTCGCCGCCGCGGGAGTGCTCGACGGCCATGCGGCAACCACCCACTGGGACGACCTCGACGCCCTGCGCCAGTACCCGGGCGTGCGCGTGCAGGGCGAGCGGCTGCACACCTACGACCCGCGCAACCGCGACGGCGATGGGCATATCTTCACCTCGGCCGGCATCACCGCCGGCATCGACCTGGCGCTGGCTCTGGTGGAGGCCGACCTCGGCCGGCCGCTGGCCCTGGCGGTGGCGCGAAGGCTGGTGATGTTCCTGCGCCGGCCCGGCGATCAGGCGCAGTTCAGCCCGCTGCTCGCCGAACAGAACCGCACGGTGCCGCGCCTGGCGGCCCTGCTAGAGTGGATTCCGGCGCACCTGGGCGAAGACCTCTCGCTGGAGGCGCTGGCCGACCGCGCGAGCATGGCGCCGCGCACGCTGTCGCGGGTGTTCGTCCGCGAGCTGGGCATGGGGCCGGGGCGTTATGTGGAGAAGATTCGCCTGGAGGCGGCGCGCGCGCTGTTGCAGGACGCCAGTTGCTCGATCGGCAGCGTGGCGCGGCTGACCGGATTCGGCCACCCGGAGAACCTGCGCCGCACCTTCCAGAAGCACCTGTCCGTCAGCCCGCAGGCCTACGCGGAGCGCTTCGCCTAGCCGTCAGGCTTGCGGGCGCAGGCGGTATTGCGAGGGCAGTTGTTCCAGACCGGCGACGGTCACGTTGAGGTCCTTCCAGCGCCCGTCCTTGATTCCGTAGATGCAGCCGTGCACCGACAGGCTCTGGCCGCGGTGCCAGGCGTTCTGGACGATGGTGGTGTGGCTGACGTTGGCCACCTGCTGGATCACATTCAGCTCGCAGAGGCGGTCGACCTTCTGTTCCTCGGTGGGGAACTGGGCGATGTGCTCGCGCTGTTCGTAGTAAAGGTCGCGGATGGTGCGCAGCCAGCCGTCGATCAGACCCAGCTGGTCATCGCGCATCGCCGCACGCACGCCGCCGCAACCGTAGTGGCCGGTGACCAGGATATGTTTCACCTTGAGCACGTCGACCGCGTACTGGACCACCGAAAGGCAGTTAAGATCGGTGTGCAGCACCACGTTGGCGACGTTGCGGTGGACGAACAGGTCGCCGGGCAGCAAACCGACGATCTCGTTGGCCGGCACGCGGGCGTCGGAACAGCCGATCCAGAGGTACTCGGGCGCCTGCTGCTTGGCCAGCTTGGCGAAGAACTGCGGGTCCTCCTCCTTGATTGCCTCGGCCCAGCGTTCGTTGTTGTCGAACAGCTGCTTTAGATCGCTCATCGTCGCTACCCCTGTCGTCGCCGGAGTCGCATCTTGCGAACCGGTCGCGGGCTTTGACAAGCCACGGCCGGCAGGCGTCACACCGCGCGGGCGGGCGTCTGGCGCAGCAGCACGGGGCGCGAGGCGGGGCCGCGCAAGTCGCGTAGGAAATTGTCGCGCCAGCCGGCCAAGTCGTTCTCCCGGATCACCCTCATCATGCTTTCGTAGCGGTCCTTGCGCTCCTCCAGCGGCATGCGCAGCGCGCGGTCCAGCGCCTCGGCCATGCCGACCCGGTCGTATGGGTTGACGATCACCGCCGAGCTCAACTCGCGCGCCGCTCCGGCGAAGCGCGATAGCACCAGCACGCCGGGGTCATCCGGGTTCTGCGCGGCGACGTACTCCTTGGCGACCAGGTTCATGCCATCGCGCAGCGGCGTGACCAGGCCGATCCTCGCCGCGCGGAACAGCCCCATGAGGATCTTCCGCTCGTGGCTCTTGTTCAGGTAGTGCAGCGGCATCCAGTCGAGGTCGGCATAGCGGCCGTTGATGTGCCCCGCCTGGGTCTCGAGTTGCTGGCGGATATGCTGGTAGGTCTTCACATCGGATCGCGAGGTCGGCGCGATCTGCAGGAACTGGACCTGGCGCCGGTGCTGCGGGAAGCGGTCGAGCAGCTCTTCGTACGCGCCGAAGCGTTCCACCAGCCCCTTCGAATAATCCAGGCGGTCGACGCTGATGATCGTCTCGCAGGGCTCGCCGGACTCGCGCCGACCGATCATATTGCGGCGGCCACGGTAGGACTCGGCGGTCTTGCGGATCTCGTCCGGCATCACACCGATCGGGTAGTGCTTGGCGCGGAAATCGTGGCCGTAGGCGGTCATGGCGTTGTCCGCGCCGATCAGACCGCGCACCTCGCGGGCGATGTAGTCCTCAAAGGCCTGGCGGTCGACCTCGGTCTGGAAGCCGATGAGGTCATAGGAACAGAAAGTCTTGAGCAGCTCGTTGTGCGGCGGGATCGCGGTGAGTATCTCCGGAGCGGGGAAAGGTATGTGCAGAAAGAAGCCGATGCGGTTGCGAATGCCCAGCTGGCGGCATTCCTCAGCAAACGGAATCAGGTGGTAGTCGTGGATCCAGAGCACATCGTCGGGCTGCAGCAGCGGCTTGAGCTGTTCGGCGAGCATGCGGTTGACCCGCCGGTAGCCTTCGTATTCATCGCGGTTGTAGCGCGCCAGATCGATGCGGTAGTGGAAGATCGGCCACAGCGTGGCGTTGGAAAAGCCCCGATAATACTGGTCGTAATCGCGCTTGTTCAGGCCGATCGTGGCGTAGGTGATGCTGCCCACGGTCTCGCAGACCAGCTTGGGCTGGCTTGTGACTTCGCCATTCCAGCCGAACCACACGCCACCGGAATCGCGCAGGGCGTCGAATACGCCCACCGCCAGACCGCCGGCCACGGCCTTGCCTTCCTTGATCGGGGCGACCCGGTTGGATACCACCACCAGACGACTCATAACCGTTTCTCCGAATAATTCTTGTCGATGTCGCTAAGGGGTTGGGTAAGGCGTGCGGCGATCCACTCGCCGACCGCGGCGACCGAGAGCAACCGCCGCTGCGCCACGCTGGCGCCCTCGCCGACCTTGATCGACAGCCCGCCCAGCGCGTTGACCACGGCGAAACCCGCCTCGTCGGTGAGGTCGTCGCCGACGAACACGGGCACACGGCCGCGGAAGGGCTCCTCGTCCAGGAAGCGCCGGATCACCTCGCCCTTGTTTGCGCCCTTCGGCTTGAGTTCGTACACGCACTTTCCCGGCTGCAGGCTGAGCAGGCGTGGATATCGGGCGACGAAGGACTCGGCGATCTGCCGGGCGACGTCCTCCAGCTCGGGGGCCTCACGGTAATGCAGGGCGAAGGCGATGCCTTTGTTCTCCAGGCGCAGGGCCGGGTACTCGCTGCAGGCCGCTTCCAGCTCGCCCTCGACGCCGTCCAATGCCGCCAGGTCGAGATCCGACGCCTGCAACTCACCATCGGCCCGCCGCCGCTCGGCGCCGTGCACACCGGCGGCCGGCAACTCGAGCGACTGCAGAAGCTGATCGATCTGCGCCAGCGGGCGGCCGGAAATCACCGCCACCGCGGCGCCGCGGCGCTGCAGTTCGGCCAACGCCTCGAGGGTGGTTTCGGGAATGAAAACGAGCTCGGGGCGGGGCTGAATGTCTGCCAGCGTGCCGTCGACGTCGAAGAAAAAAGCCCAGCGATCAAGGTCCGATCCGCTGCTTGGGGAAAAATCGTTCATGTGGGTGTGACTGCCCGCAAGCCCGGGTTGTTCCGGGGCTCGCCGTCCGGCTGGCTGCCTGAATCTTCACCGCCCCTCCCGGTCACACCCTCGACAGCGCCAATCCGAGGAGACCGCCATGAGTACCGAGCGCAAACCCTACGTCCCCCAGGAAATCGACGATACCGAGGACCGCATGGGATCCGTCCACCCGCTGGACTTCAACGATGACGATCAGCACGAAGGCCGCGCCGGCGACACTCGACCCGCCGCCGAGCTGGAACGCGAATTCCCCGACAAGCGCGTCCGCGAAGCCGGCATGAGCGGCGGCGAGGCGCTCGGCCCGGACGAGCACGAAGACGGCGTGACGATGGACGACCTGAGCCCGGAAACCCTGCTCGACGAAACGGCCGCCCGTGATGCCGGCGAGCCGGGCAGCGGCGACGCGGCCGACTATGACCTGAGCATCGTCGACGAAGCGGAGATCGGGGCCGGCGGCGGGCTCGACGAAGCCCAGGAAGCACGCGTCCATCCCCTCGATGGCAAACCCTGGAAACCCAGTGAACCCCTGCGCAGCGAACGCGACGAGCGCACCGACGAGCTGGGCATGAGCGACGAGGAACTGGCCGGCGAAGCGCCGCTGGACTCGGCGCGGGACGTGAAACCGGAGTGACGATCCCGCGATGCAAAAGGGCCGCTTAGCGGCCCTTTTTCGTTTTCTGCTTCTGCGCCTGCGCGAGGCGGAAGACGGCCTCGCTCACTCGAGCAGCGTGCAGGCCATCACCAGCGCATCTTCGCGCCCACCGCCTTCGGCGGGGTAATACCCGCGGCGGCGGCCGATCTCGTTGAAGCCGTAGCGCTCGTACAGGCGATACGCCGGCAGGTTGGAGGCGCGCAGTTCGAGGAAGCACTCGTTGGCCGAGCACTCGCGGGCGCGCCGCATCAGTTGCTCCAGCAGGTGCAGGCCAAGGCCGCGGCCCTGGAATTGCGGGCCGATGGTTATGTTCAGCAGGTGCGCTTCATCGAGGATCATGTTGATCACCCCGTGGCCCACCTGGCGGTCGCCCTCGAACATCATCCAGCACTCGTAGGACTTGATGCTGTCGAGGAAGATGCCGCGGGTCCAGGGATGGCTGAACGCGGCGTTCTCGATGGCCAGCACGGCGTCGAGGTCCGCCTCGGTCATCCGGCGGAAGGTCAGCGTGTCGCTCATGACGCTCTCATTCAGGCTGCGACAGCCAGCGCGGCATGAGCCGGCGCATGGCTTTCCACAGTTCACCCTTGCGGGCCGGTTCGTCGATCAAGAGTTCCAGCCCCGGCAGTGCCCAGAGCACGCCGAGACCGTCGACCTGCACCTCGCGGTTGTACGCGGTTTCGTCCACTTCGCCGGCGAAACGCAGTGCCGGCGTGCCGATCAGCCAGGTGCAGCGCCCGCCCTGCTCGAGTTCGCCGGCGAGTACGCCCTGCACGTAGTCGCGCGCGGCTTCCGGGCCCTGGTCCATGCCGCCGCGCACCAGCAGCGGCCAGCGGATCGGTTCGCCGTCGCCGACCTGCAGCGGGCTGTCCGGCAGGCCGGCGGCGCGCAGCATGTCCCGAAGCAGCAGGTAGGCCGGGTCGCGACTCTGGAACGGCTCGCCGGTGGGCAGTTCGACCAACAGCAAACAGTCGCCAGCGCGCAACAGTTGCAGGGCGAAACGCGGCGGCGGCAGAGCGGCGGGCGCGCTCGGCGTTTCGCTGCGGGTTTCCACCGGCGCAACGGCCGGACGCGGCATCTCCACGCGGGGGCGCGGCGCTTCGCTCGGCGCCGGCGCGGCAGTGGGAGGCGTGACGGGCGCCGCGGCGCTCGGCGCAACACCCACCGCTGGCGCGGCCTCCTCGCCCAGTTCCACCGGTTCGTCCCCGGGTTCCAGCAGCGGCAGGCGCGACGGCGCGGCGAACGGCAGCTCGACACGCGGCAGCCAGACGCCCACCTGCATGGCGCTGAGGTAGGCGCGGCGGCGCTGCTCGGCGATCACGGCGCGGGCACCGGGCGGAGGGAAAGAGGACGGTTGCAGCTCATGGCGAATTCCTGGCGGTCGCGACGCGGCCTGACACGGGCGGCGATTGTCGCCGGAAACCCTGGCGCGCGGAAAGTCCGCGGCATGGACGGTCGCCCAGAACGCCCGCTTTTCGTCATCGGCGTACCGACCCGGAGGGTGCATTGCAGTACAATCGCCGGCCTTATCCGTGACGACCGAACCGCTTTCGATGATCGATCCCAAGCGCGTGCTGCGCGCCCTCGCCGAACACTGGACGTTGCTTGAGCCGCTCTGCGAGCGCTTCGATGCCGGCACCCTGAGCCTGGTCGAGCTGCGCCTGCAGCTCACCGCGCAACTGCCCGAAGGCACGCCCACTGACGTCACCGCCCTGCTCGACCAGTGGATTCGCCTGGACATCCTGGTGCCGGTGGCCAAGAGCCCGAACCGCTTTGAGCTGAACGCGCAGATCCACGACTTCCTCGCCTACCTGCGCCGCGAGCACCGCCTCGGCCTGTGCCTGGAGATCGAGGCCTACCTGCGCCATCTGGAACGCCTCGCCGGCTACATCCAGGATGCCTTCGAAGTGCGCGACGGCCAGGACCTGGCGCGCCAGCTGCGCCTGCTCGACATGCGCGTGCGCGACGTACTGAAGAAGCTCGCCAACGACGAACAGGCGCTAATCGGCGTGGCCGACCGGGCGAAGACCAGCGACCGGCAGATTCCGCTGCGCCAGCGCTATGCCGAAGTGCTGGCGACTTGGGACGAGTACGTCGAACCGATGATCCAGCTGGTCGCCGCCGATGGCGCCTTCGAGCAGGGCGTGCGCCGCGTCGAGCAGGTGCTGCTGCGCCTGCTCGGCGAACAGCAGCGCCTTGGCCAGCTGGTCGACGACGACCTGCTGCTGCGCACCCACGCACGCATCCTGGAGATGCAGACCACGGCCCAGCTGACCCTGCGCCGCGCCCGCGAACTGCTACTGCCGCTGCGCGAGGAAGCACGCCGGCACAACGCGGTGACGCGGGGCGCCGCGCTGGCGCTGTCGGCGATCCGCAAGAAAGGCCTCGACGCCGTGCCGCAGGCCTCGCTGCCGCTGCATAGCCGGCCGCAGAGCACCTTCCTCGGCAGCGCATCGCAGGTCGAGGCCTACGTCTATGCGCTGGCGCGATTCGAGCCCAAGCCAGCGCAGTTCCCCCGGGCCAGCGGCACGCGCAAGGGGGACTCGCCGCGCGCGCCACGCACCGCGCGGGAAATGCTCGAGCGCTGCGAGGACGCCCTGCCGCTGCCGGACCTGATGCTCTGGCTGCTGGAACAGGAACCCGAAGGCGCCACCGACGAGTTGCTCTACTGGTTCTCGCGCCTGTCCCGCGACGCGCGCTTCCAGCGCGAACGCCTGGAGCGCCGCGATTACCTGACCGCCGAACACCGGGTCAGCCTCAGCTCGTTCGCCCTCATCGGAGCTGCGCCCTGAGCACTCGACCGAATCGACCGACCGCCAGCGGCGCCACCCGCGGCTGCACGGTGCGCACGGCGCACCCTACGCAGCCCGTAGGGTGCGCTGTGCGCACCGCAACCGACGACCTGATGCGCACCGCGCATCCTACGACTGCCCGTGAGCATTGCGTATGAACATCGATCTGAAAGAAATGACCCAGCTGGCGCCGATCTTCCGCGAGCTGTTCAAGGGCTACCATGTCAGCCGCCGCGACCCGGAGCTTTACGCCCAGCTGTCCAACCTGCAGGACCAGTACCGTGCGCTGTTCAAGGCGCTCGGCTTCGAGCTGGTCTGCGATACCCGTGGCTTCTACTACTTCGTGCCCGAGCAGATGGGCGCGCAGGTGAACAAGACCGCCCAGCGCCTGGCGCTGTTCACCTTCATCCTCGTCGAGCACCTCGCCGACGGTGGCCGAGACCCGCTCGCCGTGCTCGACGGCGGCAGCCTCGGGCGCGACGAGCTGCCGCCGCTGCTGGAGAAGTACAAGGACCTGTTCCTTCAGGCCGAAGTCACCACCCAGGAAGAGCTTGAAGAGAAGGTCATGCGCCGCCTGACCCAACTCGGCTTCGCCAGCGAGGACAACGGCGTGTACCGCTTCCTCGCGCCTATGCACCGCTTCCTCGACGTGTGCCTTGCCGTGCAGCAGGACCGCGACCTGGCCGCCGCGCTGCACAGCGACCTGCCGCTGCCGACGCCGGTGCTGGTGGCCGAGGAGGAAGACGAGATCCTGGTCATCGAGACCGCGGAAGAATCCGAAGAAGAAGCGCTGGCCCGCGCCATCGCCGCAGAACAGGAGTTTGAAGCATGAGCCAGGAACGCTACGGCATCCGCCGCTTCGCCCTGCTGAACACCGCCGGCTACAGCCTCGGCCTGTTCCCGCTGGAAAACCCACTGTCGGTCTACGGCGCCAACAACCTCGGCAAGTCGGCGTCGATCAACGCGTTGCAGTTCCCGATCCTCGCGCGCATGTCGGACATGAGCTTCGGCAAGTACAGCCTGGAACAGTCGCGGCGCTTCTACTTCGCCTCCGACACCAGCTACATCCTCGTCGAGGTCGCCCTGCCCCACGGGCCGCACGTCATCGGCGTGGCCGGACGCGGGCCGGGCGGCGGCTTCGGCCACCAGTTCTTCGCCTACGCCGGCTCGCTGGACCTGGCGCACTACCAGAAGGACGGCACCTGCCTGAGGCAGCGCGAGCTGTTCAACGCGCTGGAGCGCGAGGGCATCAAGGCCTACGAACTCAAGCCTGAGGAGCTGCGCCGGCTGCTGGTCGGCGGGCACACCTCGATTCCGCTGGACCTCACGCTGATCCCGCTGCGCTCCACCAGCGAGCAGAGCCTGAAGACCTTCCGCGCGCTGTTCATCAACCTGCTGCACATGCGCGAGATCACCGCGGCCAAGCTCAAGCAGCTGTTCCTCGATGCCTTCGAGCACAGCCTGCGTTCGGGCAGCGTCGATTACATCGCCGCCACCGAGGAGGCGTTCCGCGACGTGCGCCGCATGGAGGGCGACTACCAGGCACTGGTGGCTGCCGGCCCGCTGGTCGAGGCGCTGGCCGCCGGCGTGGCGCAACGCGAGCTGCTGCGCGGCAAGCTGCACCGCGTCTCGCCGCTGCTCGACAACCTGCTGGGCGCCTGGCACGACTATGCCGACGCCCGCAAGGAGGAATTGCTGATCCAGGCCGAGCACTATCGTGGCGAGCAGGACAACCTGCAGCACGCGCAGCGCGGCGACACCAGCGAACTGATGCGCCTGGAGCGCGAGATCAGCGAGATCCAGCGCTGGCTCGGCGAACTGGCGGTACTGAAGAACCGTTTCGCCCTGGTGGACAGTGCCGCGCCGCTGGAACAGCAGCTGCTGGCCGCCAAGGACGCGCATGACGAGCTGGCCGGCGCACTGGCGCAGGCGCGGCAATTCAGCAGCGAGGATCTGGTGGAACGTCTCGCCGACCTGGAGAAACGCCTGAAGTCGGTGAAGCAGCAGCTCGACCATGCGGACAACAACAGCTATTCGCGGCTGCGCGAGGAGTTCTCCCAGGCCGATGTCGATCGCCTGATGCGCCTGTTCAACGGCCAGCTGTTCAGCCTGCCGTTGGGCGAAAAAGGCATCCGCGTGGACGATGGCGAGGCCTGGGTAAAATCCGTCGAGGCGGTGCTGGACGCCTTCAAGGGCGAGCGCTTCGAAGTGCCCGGCCTGTCCATCGACCTCTCGCACATCGAACCGCCGGCGTTGCAGGCGCTGGCCGACCGCGCCGCCCTGCGCGACCAGAAGGATCGCCTCGAGCGCGAGCTGAAGCAGCTCAAGACCCAGCAGGCCGTCGCGGCCGACCGCGCCGCGAGCAAGGCGCAGGCCGAGGCGCTGTACCAGGCGGTGCTGGATGCGCAGAAGGCACTGGAGGATTTCCGCCGCAGCCAGACGCTGGCCGCCGAGGAGCAGACCAAGCTCGAGCAGCTCGCCCAGCACGAAGCCGCGCAGGACGAACTCAAGCGCTCCAGCGATGCCTTCACCGAGCGCGTCCAGCAGCTGTCGGCCAAGCTGCAGCTGATCGGCCGCCAGCTCGGCGACCTGGAAGCCAAGGAGCGCACCCTGGAAGACGCGCTGCGCCGCCGCCAGCTGCTACCGGCCGACCTGCCGTTCGGCACGCCGTTCATGGACCCAGTGGACGACTCGCTGGACAACCTGCTGCCGCTGCTGGGCGACTACCAGGACAGCTGGCAGGCGCTGCAGCGCATCGACGGCCAGATCGAGGCGCTCTACGCCCAGGTACGCCTCAAGGGCGTGGCGAAGTTCGACAGCGAGGACGATGTCGAGCGACGCCTGCACCTGCTGATCAACGCCTACGCGCACCGCCAGGACGAAGCCCTCACGCTGGCGAAGGCCAGACGTGCGGCGGTCACCGACATTGCCCGCACCCTGCGCAACATCCGCAGCGACTACGACAACCTGGAACACCAGCTGGCGCTGTTCAACCGCGAGATCAACAAGCGCCAGGTCTCCAACCTGCAGAGCTTCCGCATCGTGCTGGCGCCGAACAAGGACGCCCTCCGGCACATCGACCAGATCATCCACAGCGCCGGGCAGTACGAGGAAGGCGAGACGCTGTCGGTCTTCGACCTGCAGCACAGCGGCGACCAGGATGCGAAGAACGAGGAAGCCAAGGAGTACCTGGCGCGGCTGGTGGCGGCGAATCACAACCAGCTCGGTCTCAAGGACCTGTTCGAGCTGGCGTTCGAGATCACCAAGGTCGGCGGCCAGCCGGTGATCCACACCGACATCGACGGCGCGGCGTCCAACGGTACCACCATGACCATCAAGGCGCTGACCAACATGTACCTGCTGCTGCACCTGATGGACCGCGAGCAGGCCGGGCGCGTGCGCCTGCCGTACTACCTCGACGAGGCGGCGGACATCGACGAGCGCAACCAGCAGGCGCTGATCGAGACCAGCCTGCAGCTCGGCTTCGTACCGATTCTCGCCTCGGTGAAACCGCAGGTCTCGGCGCACTGCGCCATCGACCTGGAAGGCGGCAGCGGCCCCAACGGCATCTACATCGACGAAGCCGACTGGAAGTTCATCGCCCGCCGCGAGCCGGTGGCTGCCGAGCCGGCCTGATCCGTTGCTCGACCGTAGGGTGGGCTTCAGCCCACCCTCCCACCACCTGACGGACCTCCAGGCGACGGGCTGAAGTCCATCCTGCAAGCGTGATCCGACATCGGCCCCACGCTCGCTGCGTTACGACGGATCGTTCGGCAGCCCTACTTCTCCAGCTTGATCTTCGGCGCCCACTGCAGCCAGGCGTCCTCCGCACCATCGAACAGCGCGAAGGTCTGTCCCGGCCTCGCCGGTCCGCCCATCTCCGGATTGTTCGGCGTGGCGAAGGCGATACCGCTCTCCAGCATCGCCTCGAAGGACTCCGTGCGCACCTGCACGCCCTTGAACAGGCTGGCGTCGACGCCGAACCCGCTGGCATTCCAGAAGCGGCTCCCGCTGCGAACCAGAGGCGCATAGCGCGGCTCGATGAGCGCGTGGATCAGTACCCGGTCAGAGGTCGGGCCCAGCTCGAAGTCGGTCACCTTGCCCACCGGCACCTGGCGATAGCTGATGATCGCGCCCGGCTTCAACGAGCCGCGCCGTGCGGCGCTGAGCACCAGGTGCAGGCCTTCCTCGCGAACCGCGTCGAGCGACGGCGCCTTGCTCAGCGTGAAGCGCATCTGCGGTGCACCGGGGCGCTGGGCGGGCTGCACTTCCAGGTACTGGCCGCCGATCAGCGTATCCAGGTTGGCCGTGCGCGCCAGGCCGAACTCCGGCTTGACCACCCAGAACTTCGTACCCTCGCGGGCGATACGCGCTTCGGCCTCGGTGATCCGCGCCTTGAGCAGGACGCCGCTGAGGTCCTTGTTCAAAGTCAGCGATTCCACCTTGCCGACCTCGAGCCCCTTGAAGCGGATCGGCGTACCTTCGCGCAAGCCCTCGGCGCTCTCGACACCGATCTCCAGCACGGTGCCCACCGCCAGCGCCTTGGCCTCGTCCTCGAACAGGTCGAAGCGCCGCACACCGGTCACCGCCTTGGCCTTGGAGTCCGGGGTGGCGAAGGCGATGCCGCCGGTGACCAGCGTCTGCAGGGACTCGCTCTTCACTTCGATCCCGGACAACCCACCCTTGAGCGAAACCCCGCTGGCGTTCCAGAAGCGCGTGGACTCGTTGACCAAGTGCATGTATTCGGGCTCGATGTGCACGCCCACCACCACGCGCTGCTGGTCCCGCGACAGCTGGTAGCTCTGCACGCTGCCGACGCGCATCTGCTTGTAGAGCACGGCGCTGCCGATATCCAGCGAACCGAGGCGGTCGGTGGTCAGCACCAGATGCAGGCCGGGCGCATCGGTGTTCAGCGGCGGCGCCTTGGCGCGGATGGTGAACTCGCGCGACGGCGAATCACCCTTGCCGAACCGCACAGCGATGTAATTGCCCTTCACCAGCGCTTCCAGGCCGGTGATCCCGGCGAGGGAGATCGAGGGTTTCACGCCCCAGAACTCGGTGTTCTCGTTGAGCATCTCCTCGGTGCGCGGGTCCATGCTCAGCTCGGCGGTCGCCTCGGTGAAGTGCTCGCCCATTTCCAGTTTCTTCAAGGTGCCGACCTGTACGCCATTCAGCATGACGGCGGTACGACCTTCCTGCATGCCGCTGACATCGCGGATGTGCAGCTTGACCTTGACGCCAGCCTCGGCGGCCTCGTAGTCCTCGTACAGGCGGAACGGCAGCCGCGGGTCGGTGGGCGGGCTGTCCTGGCGATGGTCAGGCGTGGCGAAGGCGATGCCACCGGCGGCGATGCTGAGCAGCGACTCGGTGCGCACCTTGAAGCCCGACAATCCTCCCGAGACCGTTACCCCACCGGCATTCCAGAAGCGCGTGTGCTTGCGCACCAGTTGCGCGTACTCGGGATCGATGTGGACCTTCACCTCGATGGTCTTCTGGTCCGCCCCCAGGGCGTAACTCTTCACCTGGCCGACCTGGATCTGCTTGTAATAGACCGGGCTGCCCTGCTCAAGAGACCCGAGGCGCTCGGCCTTCAGGGTAATGTGCAGGCCGGGCAGGTCATCGGACATTCCCGGCGGCTCCTTCAATGCGACGAACTCGCGCTCCGGCTCGCCCTGGGCCGGCTCGATGGCGATGTAAACGCCGGAGACCAGCGTCTCCAGCCCGGTCACGCCGCCCAGGGAGATACGCGGCTTGACCAACCAGAAGCGCGTGCCCTTGCTGAGGTAGGGCTCGGCCTCCTTCTTGATCTCGATGGTGGCGATGACGCCCTTCATGTCGTCCGCGATATGCAGGTCGGTCACCGTGCCCACCGAAATGCCGCGATAGATCAGCTCGGTCTTGTTGGCCTGGATGCCGTCGCCACTCTCGAAGTGGACCTTGATTTCGATGCCGGCCTCACTGAAGGCGCGGTAGGCGAGCCATCCGCCGATCAGCAGCGCGATCAGGGGCAGCACCCAGATCACGGACCAGTTGGAGGCGGGGCGAATCCTGGCTTTGGGCAGATCACTCATGGTCTTGGTACGGCTCCGTGTTATCCCAGATCAGGCGAGGGTCGAAGGTGATCGCGGCGAGCATGGTCAATACCACGACGCAGGCGAAGGCGACCGCGCCCGGATTGGCTTCAACCCGCGCGAACGCGCCGAAATTCACGGCCGTGACGAGGATGGCGATGACGAAAATATCCAGCATCGACCAGCGGCCGATCCACTCGATGAAGCGATACATCAGGATGCGCTTGCGCGCCGAAAGCGGTTGGCGGCGCTGCACCGAATAAAGAAGCAGCGCGATGCCGACCAGCTTGAAGGTCGGCACCAGGATGCTGGCGATGAACACCAGGGCGGCAATCGGGAACATGCCGTGATGCGCCAGCTCCACCACACCGGACATGATCGTCGAGGGCGCGCCATTACCGAAGGTGCTCACCGTCATGATCGGCAGCACGTTGGCGGGGATGTAGAGGATCGTCGCGGTAACCAGCAATGCCCAGGTACGCGCCAGGCTGTTGATCCGCCGCGGGGTGACGTGCGCGCCACAGCGTGAGCAGTACTGCCGCTCCTGCTCGTCATCACGCGCATTCAAGTGATGACACTCGGTACAGACGAGGATTCCGGCATCAAGCGCGCGCATGGCCGTCCTCCTCGCCCGCCAGGGCTTCCCATATCTGGTGTGGCGACATCACGACCTCCAGCCAGACCTGCAGCAACAGCAGCGAAACGAAGCACACGAGCCCAGTGCCTACGGCCAGGTGCGCGATATCGCCAAGCTTGACGATCGCCACCAATATGCCCAGCAGGTATACCTCGAGCATCCCCCACACGCGCAGCTCGTGGTAGATGCGATACAGCACCAGGCCATGGCTGCGTCCCATCTTCAAGCGAATGCTCAGTAGCACCAGTAGCTGACAGAGCAGCTTGAGCAACGGAACGCCCATGCTGGAGAGGAACACCAGCACCGCCACTTCCGGCATGTCGGCGCCGTACAGACCGAGCACGGCGCCCCACATGGTGTCGATGCTCGATTGGCCGAGAAGATCCAGCCGCATGATTGGCAGGAAGTTGGCCGGGAAGTAGAGGAGCAGCGCTGCCAGGACCAGCGCCAGGCTGCGCGACACGACGGCGTGGCGGTGGGTGTAGAGCTCGTAGCCGCAACGCGGACAGATCGCCTTCTGCCCCAGCGCCAGGTTGGGCTTGAGCATCAGCAGATCGCACTCGTGGCAGGCGATCAGTTCGTCGAGCGGGCGCTCGGCAAGAGACCGGGAATCGGCCGTATCAGGCATTGGCAAGGCTCGGCAGTCCAGCATCCAGTTTCGG